>NZ_JSDQ01000037.1:0-118147 GCF_000813665.1 Neochlamydia sp. EPS4
TATTTAAGGCTTCCTTAAAATTTGTTTGCTCGCCAAAAACTTGGTGGATAATCTTTTTTAATAGGTTACGGTAAGTAGCTTCGACTTGAGGATAAAAATTGCTAGCCTCCGGATGAAGTAACCAATAGAGATTAATGAGGGGACTTGCTTCTTTAGGAGCCGAATTTTTCTTGTTACTCTCTTGGCTTGAAAAAGTAGTCCATGCATACCATTGCTTAGCGCCGTTATCGATAGCACTATGGCCAATCCTGGATCTGTAGCGCTCCAGTTCTTTTTGAGTGATTACAAAACTACGATAGATTTCTAAACGTCCATACGTCAATAAAGTAAGCATCATTAAAAGGCTCATGACATAGATAAGGATATTCATGGGTAGACCTTAAATCTTATTTATTATAAATGATGGTAAAATCAGAAAAAGGGAATGGATAGATCAAAGTAATCGGTTCTTTTCTCTCTTTAGCTTTTAGGATAATTTTAATCATGGCAGGTAACTGGTTATATTCGCTTTTCCACTCCGAGTGTTCCCAGCTGTCTGCAGGCTGAATATCTACTAATGGATAATTATCTTTATTAAAACTTCCTTGCGGCGCTTTATTGCCAACTAAAGAACGATCTTTTTGGGGAGGAATATAAAAATTGAAAGCTAAAGACTCTATACCTTCCATCAAAATTTCATTTCTCATCCTCAGAGAGGCAAGAGAGGGCCAAAATTTGGGAGAAGGAAGCGTGGCTAAACGTAGATTATCATGAACATCTACATACAGGCGTCCTAGTACATGATTAGCAAATAAAGGATCACGGTTGGGTCCAAAATGATAGGTAAAAACTAAGCTAGGATTATTAGGCTTTAATAAGCCATTAACATCTTGGCTAGTATAAAAGAAAAAATCTTTTTCCTCTGTACGGGGAGAGACCGCATGGGAAAGGATATCAGAAAGACGATTCTGCACATAAAATATCTGAAAAGCTTTAACTTGGGATTTATTGATATCTTGATTCCACCACTCCATATCACGATAAAAATGTAAAAGCAGCGTAAGGAGCAATGAGGTCAATGCCATAGCAACCATTAGCTCTATTAAGGTAATGAATTTTTTTTTATATTTCATAGAGGGGAGAAGATTGTTCGTGATCCTGAGGAGCTAATTTTGAACCTCTAAGGTCACGCAAAATGAATATTTTATATTTATAAATTAGGGCTTGCTGAGCGTTTATTTTATTTTTTGGGGTAAGGTCGGAAGTAAATTTAAAGATCAGGTGAATAAGATAGGCGGTAGACTCTTGCTGAGAAGTATTTCCCTTAGGTTTATGAATAATCGGTTCGAAATGATAGGAGCCTTTAAAAGGCAGACTTTGTAGTTGATTAAGTGCTTTAAGATCTTCTGAGGAGAGGGCAAAACTTTTTTTTTCTTCAATATCTGCCCAGTTAATCTTATTAGTAAATAAGTCTTGATAAATTTGGGCAAACAGCAAAGTCACTACGCGATCAAGCTCTATCTTCTTGATAAATTCACGTTGGGATTTAGCGATGGCAACTTGGGGGTAGATTAAAGGAAAGATGCACAACCCGGTAAGAGCAAAAGCGATAAGCACTTCCAGAAGTAAAACATGCCTTCGAGAATAAGGTCTGCTGGAGCGCTTTAAGTAGAGGCGAGGAGGTAATACTTTTGAGAGCGATACAAAAAAAGAGATAAAGGGAACTTGCATGCTTTAAATATAAGAAGTTAAATGTTTTGATTTTATCTTACCCGACTTTTTAATGTATATCCAAATGCGTTAGACTATCGACCTTAACTGCTAAAGATATTTAAGGTTTTAAGTTATCTATAGATTTTTATAAAGAATTACATTAAATAAGACTAAGGGCAGATGCAAGATTAAGCTGGATAGGAAGGGAGCAAGTCAGCACTTAACTAAAGAGTAAAGAACATCTTGTAGGTTAATATCCAAAGATAAAGAGTTTTTGCTTAGTTGTTTTTTATCAAGATCTTCTCTTTCCTTCTTAAAGAAGAAACGAAAAATATTGCGTAAATGAATATTTTTAATGGTTAAAGTTCTAGAGTAACAAAAAATCACGAGGGTTTAAGTATGGAGTATCGTCAATTAGGAAAGTCGGGCCTTCAAGTTCCTGTATTAAGCTTTGGGACAGCTACCTTTGGAGGTACTAACGAATTTTTTAAGCCCTGGGGTGAAACGGATGTAAAAGAAGCTACTAGGCTAGTTGAACTTTGCTTGGATAAGGGACTTAATTTGTTCGATACGGCGGATGTTTATTCGCAAGGCAGATCCGAGGAAATTTTAGGACAGGCTTTAAAGGGTAAAAGAGAAAAGGTATTAATTTCTACTAAAGCCACCTTCCAAATGGGTGAGGGGCCTAATGACCAGGGATCTTCCCGTTTTCATCTCATAAAAGCTTGTGAGGCTAGCTTAAAAAGGCTAGATACCGATCATATTGATATCTACTTTATGCATGCTTTTGATGCGCTCACTCCTGTGGAAGAAACTTTAGGAGCTTTAGACCATTTAATTCAAAGCGGTAAGGTGCGCTATATCGGCTGTTCTAACTTCTCCGGATGGCATGTGATGAAGTCTTTAGCCGTTTCTGAAAAATATGGCTTAGCTCGTTACGTCGTTTACCAAGGCTATTACTCTTTAATAGGACGCGATTATGAAGAAGAGCTTATGCCTCTAGGCTTAGATCAGGGCATCGGTTTAATGGCTTGGAGTCCTTTAGGATGGGGAAGGCTTACGGGGAAAATTCGCCGAGGGATGCCTTTACCCGAAGGAAGGCTTAAATCTGGCGGCGATATAGGAGGTCCTCAGGTTGACGATGAATTCTTATACGATGTTCTCGATGTTTTAGAGGAAGTTGCACAAGAAACTGAGAAAACTATTCCTCAAGTGGCCATCAATTGGCTATTACAGCGTCCTACAGTGGCTAACATCGTGTTAGGAGCACGCAACGAAGAACAGCTTAAGCAAAATTTAGGAAGCATAGGATGGAATTTGACTCAAGAGCAAGTGGCCAAACTTGACAAGGTGAGTGAAAAGATGCCTTCTTATCCTTACTGGCATCAACGCTTTTCCCGTGAAAGAAATCCTTCTCCTTTAATGAGGTAAACAATAAAAGAAGATCAATGGATTATACTCAAGAGAATTAAGAGGGGGTTTAGCGATGAGATTATCTTGTCCTTATGCATGAATAAGCTTGGAAAAAAATGTAAAAGCTTTTCTAGAAGCTGTTTTAGGGCGGATTAATAGCTTGAGTATGTAGGCTCCATGAATCTGCTAATTTAAAATGAATTTTAATATTTTTACATGAAAAATCGCCTCAGCAATTTAAAAAGAAAAGGTTGCCTATAGGCCTGCTTGCCCATACTCATTAATAGAAGATGATAAGCACATTGCCTACCAAAAATTAACTTAGTGTACAAGAGGCAGGCAAAAATTAAGAGTCAGCAATTTGTAGCAAATCGTTTGAAGCAGAATATGAATAGGGAGATGGAGAAGATAATAGTTTGCTAGCAAATAAGCGATGCTGCACCACCACGAGTATTATCTAGAATTTTGGCAGCTACTTTGGACAAGATAGGCCTCGGAGAGGTATGCGGAACCTCTGAAGCGATAAGATAACATAAAGGGGATTAAGCCAAGAGTATCGAACTTTTGTTCAAGATGTTAGTGAGATAGAAAGAAATTTTGCTTAAAAAGCTCTGAATATGAGAGAGAAGAAAAGCAGAAAAAAACCTTAATTTTTTGTTTGTATAAGCAAGTGAACTATAGTCAAGAAGAAGAGCATATAACGCAACACGTGCATTGAAATACAAGTAAAGCTAAAAACCGGATAGGCGAATGAATCTAGACAATTTATCCACTAGCTCTTTTACATTTCCTGAATTTAAAGAAATAGAAAAAAGGGAACAGGATCGAAAACTAGGCCCCTATACCGAGATTAGCTTAGAGATCTTCGAAAAACTGGGATGCCAAGACCTATGCCAGGCAAGCTTAGTCTGCAAAGAATGGAAGCGATTAGTTGAACAAACCCATTTATGGAAAAAGCTGTATCCAGAAAGCTTCGAAGTTGGTTTGCAAGAAGAGCAACCTGGTGATAAGGTACAATCCGTAGATCTTTCTTCTTGCCATTGGGACGAAACTCAAATAGCAGTGGCTCTATGGCAGGATTCTACTACTATCATTAGTGATTCGATAAAAGCAAAAGTAAATGCCGCAGCTGCTTACCTAATAGAAGAAGGCTTTGAATTAAAAGGTGTGGCTAGTGATGGAGACTGCTTCTTTAGCGCTTTTTTAGGAAGCTATGCATGCCTTTCTAGAAAAATTCCTTTATTAGACGATTGTAAAGATAAAATTCCTTATTTAAGGCAAGTGCTCGCTGATATTGTTAAACACACCGACAGCGAAAGAGCCGAAGAAATAAAAAGAAAAGCTGCTTGGATAAGTGGCTTAGGTGAAGGTGATCTATTAGCCTCGGCCTTATCTATTCCTATCAGGCTAGTAACGATTAATGAAGAGAAGTTGGTTTGTGGTATACATGATAGGCTAATCTTTTCAGAACAAGGCTTATCTGAAGAGAATAGATCGCAGGAATGGAAAACTATCCCTCAAAAAGAAAGACCCAAAGAATACATTTTTATCGTGGACTTAGGGGGTCACTTTGTGTATGCGCAGAAGCATTTAAAGCTAGACCTTTCTCTTCTATTAAATTCGAAAAGCTCTTCTACTGTTTTTCTTTCTAATTCTTTACCTATGAATGCATTAAAAAGCCCCCTAGAGACATTGGGTAGTAGGGAGCTTTTATCTGATGAGGAGATAAAAGAAGCAGAAGAAGCCTACACGCAAGCTTTAAAACTTGCTGTTGAAGAGAAAGACCCTATTCAAGAGAGCTTTTGCATAGAAAAATTAGGTGATCTTTATTTAAGAAAAGAGGCATCAGAAACGCTTTTGCAAGCGGCGGGCCTTTACAATTATGCCTTACGCCTAGCTTCTCAAGAGCGGCAAAAAGTTCTTAAAGATAGACTTTCCCAAGTTCAAAATCTTCTTGTTAAACAATGTAACGGCAAACCTTCTGATTCTAAGGTGATGAAGAAACAATTTGAAAGCAATCGCTGCACCTTAAAAATTTTTAGAGAAGAAATAGAGGAGAAAATACAAATTCTGCCTGAGAATCCTTCTTCTCAAAAAGTAAGAGAGCTTTATGCTGAGATAGCTTGTAAGATAAAAATTTTCTTTGAGCAGCTTGCAATACAAGTTTTTGACAATTTAGGGGCTGTTCCATGTGAATACGCCATGATAGCTTTTGGCTCCTTAGCTAGAGAAGAGATGACTCCTTATTCAGACCTAGAATTTGGTATTCTTATAAAAGAAGATAGTTCAGTAAATAGAGAATATTTCAAGAGTTTTACAATCCTTCTTCACTTGCAAGTGATCAACTTAGGAGAAACTATCCTTCCTGCTTTAAACATTCCTTGCTTAAAAGTCATCAATTTTTTTGACGGTGTAACATCAAGAGGCTTTGCCTTTGATGGGGCAGGAGTAGAAGGAAAAGGGTGTAAAACTCCTTTAGGCAATGGTAAGACATTTGAGCTTATACAAACTCCTGAAATGATGGCCCAGTATATTGGCAAAGATGAAAAAGGCCAGTGGTGGCATGAAAAAGAGCCTCACCTTCCGATGGAGCTTTTAACCTTTACTTATCTAATAGGTAATCCGGAATTAACTCGGCAATATGGTGAAAAACTTCAAGAGAAGCTGGATATTACTTATCGAGAAGGATTTAACCTTCGCCAGTACTTAGCTAAGAAGCACCTTGTGAAAGCTGATATGGAAGCTTTTAACCCAGGAATGGGTGATTTAGACAGGAATGGCATGCTTTTTAAAGCTAAAAATGATTTTTATCGTTTTCCTCATTTAGCTTTGGATAGGCTAGCTCTTCTTAAAAGAATAGCAGCTACCGATACTTTTACTAGGATTGATAAGCTAAGCGAGTTAGAGATTATAAAGAAAGGAGCCACTGAAAGGTTAAGGGAATGGATGAGCCTAGGATTATTCATGCGCCTTAAAACCTATTTTCATTATCAAGCGCAACAGGAGATGATGAATCCTCTCCTTAACCCCTTTGGATTTGAGGACCAAGAGCTTACTAAAAAGCAGTTTGCCTTAGATCATAAAGCTTTAAAAAAGATAAAAAAAATCTATCAGATCTTTATTCCTTTCTATCAAGCGATTACATCATTTCTAACAGGCAATGAAGGCATACTTAAATCTTCTGATTTGGAAGATAATTCGCCAAAGACACAAGGGGATATAGCCTTAAGGCTTTTTCAATATAAAAAAGCAGAAAAATGCTATCTTTTCGCAACAGAAGAAAATCCAGAAAATTCGGAGGTTTTAAGTGCTCTTGGAAACATTTACCACGATCAAGGCAATTTAGACAAAGCGGTAGAGTACAGTACTAAAGCGTTAGCTATCAACCTTAAGATTTATGGTGAAAATCATTCTACTGTGTCAGCTTGTTACAGTAATCTAGGAGCAATCTACAAAAACCAGGGTAATCTAGCCAAGGCGGTGGAGTATAGCAACAAAGCGTTAGCCATCAACCTTAAGCTTTATGGTGAAAACCATCCTAAGTTGGCCATTTGTTACAATAACCTAGGACAAACCTACCAAGAGCAAGGCAATTTGGAAAAGGCGGCAGAATACGTTAATAAATCGCTAGTCATTGATCTTAAGATATTTGGTGAAAATTATCCTAAAGTGGCCATTCGTTACAATAACATAGGGCAAATCTATCAAGAACAAGGTAATTTAGACAAGGCGGCAGAATATAATAGCAAAGCACTTGTTATTGATCTTAAGCTTTTTGGTGAAAATCATCCCAACGTAGCAAGAGATTACAACAACTTAGGAGCAATATACAAAGAGCAAGGCAATTTAGAAAAGGCGGTAGAGCATAGCAGCAAAGCGTTAGCCAGCAACCTTAAGCTTTATGGTGAAAATCATTCTAGTGTGGCAACTCATTATAACAACCTAGGGCAAATCTACAACGTTCAAGGCGATCTAGACAAGGCAGGGGAGTATATCCAGAAAGCGCTAGCCATTAATCTTAAGCTGTATGGTGAAAATCATTCTAGTGTGGCAACTTATTATAATAACCTAGGACAAATCTATAAAAAACAAGGCGATTTAAAAAAGGCGGCAGAGTATTTAAATAAAGCACTTGTCATTAATCTTAAGCTATTTGGTGAAAATCATCCCCTCGTTGCCATTTGTTATAATAACCTGGGACTAATCTACCGAGACCAGGGTACCTTAGAAAAAGCGGCAGAGTATGGCAGCAAAGCGCTTGCCATTGACCTTAAGTTATTTGGCGAAAATCATCCCAACATAGCAAGATATTACAATAATTTAGGAGCAATCTACAAAGACGAAGGCAATTTATATAAGGCGGGAAAGTATATGGTAGAGGCGCTTGCCATTAACCTTGAGCTGTATGGTGAAAATCATTCTAGTGTGGCAACTCATTATAACAATTTAGGACAAATTTATAGAGCCCAAGGTAATTTAGACAAAGCGGCAGAACATATCAACAAAGCGCTTGACATTGAGTTCAAGCTTTTTGGTGAAAATCATCTTAGGGTGGTAATTTGTTACAGCACTCTAGGACAAATCTATAAAGATCAAGGCAATTTAGGCAAGGCAGCTGAGTATAGCAACAAAGCGCTTACCATTAGCGTTAAGCTTTTTGGTGAAAATCATCCAAACACAGCAATTCTTTATAATAATCTAGGAGGTATCTATCAACAACAAGGCAATTTTGATAAGGCATTTGAGCATACTATAGTGGTTTAAATTTTAAATTTCTTACCATTAACATATACTTGAAAAAGAGTAATCAATGGTTTGAGCAAGAATAGAAAATTTGCTTAAGTTTGCTGCCACAATCTTCTTAAAATTAGCCCAAAAAGTTTCAATAGGGTTTAAATCTGGAGAATAAGGCGGTAAAAATAAAATCTCACACCCTGCCTTTTTGATAAGCTCATGAGTGGCTTGCGATTTATGGAAGGTAGCATTATCCATTATCAGAACTTGTCCTGCTTTAAGTTCAGGTATCAATATTTTTTCTAGCCAAAAGTTAAACAAAAGAGAATTACAAGTACCTGTATAACAAAAAGGAGCTAAAATTTTAGACTTCTGTTTAGCTGCTATAAAGCTTTCTCTAGCATAGGAGCTAGATCACCTTGTTTTTTCCGCTTAATCCAGTTTGTTAACGTGCGAACTTTTACGCCAAACACCTCACTAGCTGTGACCATTGAGCCGCCATTCTCTATATAATTCAAAGCTTTTTTTCTTAAATCGTGTGAATATACCATGCCAATTGATTATACATACATCCTTAGAAAAATAGAATTTAAATAATTATAGCAAAGCCTTAGAGCTCGCCTACCGCTTATATGGGAAATCATCCCACTGTAACAACATTTTGCAATAACCTACTAGGCCTCTTCTTAAAGGTTTATTTAACACAGGCTAGGCAAAAATAGTTTTTTTATAACTTTTAAGCCCTAGGGACGCCATCTAATCAGCTTTAGAAGTTATCCTATAGGTCGCTGCTGATCAAGGATCTAGAGTAACTTTTAGGCTGCCTTTCGAGTATGCTGGAGGTGCCTTCATCCTATCGAACGTTGAAAATTGTTAAAATGTTTTCTGTAGACTTAAGGAGAATCATAAACTATTACTCTTGGCTAATTTTTTCTCTTGAATTTCTTGCACGGTAGCATTGATGAGTTTTATCTCAAAATCGGCATTTTGCTTTTCCTTAGAGGTGAGGCCGGGACTGTTAGTAAGCGTACTAACGATCGGTTGAGGATAACCAGGCAAGTAGATAAACCTTTCCAGTATACCTGATGTGTTGCTTTGTGCATGCGTGGCCAGTCGCATCACTCCTTTGCTCATCACTGAGCCCTTGGAGAAAAACTTAACATCTATTTTATTGGATTCATGATGGGTTCTATTTTCATCATAAAATTCAATCAGCTGAATAGAGTGCAGAGGTTTTTCTTTATTTGTCACAAGCTCTAGTAACTTATCATCTAGATTACCCTCTACTTTAAGGCGCATGAGGTTAGCTTGATTATTTTGAGCACTCTCAAAGATAACATGCACATCAGCATTCATGATCAACATTAAGTTTTGAGCTAGCCTTAAGTAATCTACGACTAGGTCGGTTTCGGTCTTAAAGCGCTGTTCACGTAAAGCTTTATGGACATTAAAGCCTATTACTCCTAAGGTCAGAGCTAAGATTGCCATTACCATTAGCAGCTCTAAAAGGGTGATGAAACGCTTTTTGATATGCTTACTTTTTGAATAAGGTCGCATGGCTTCTTTTATATTCGTTATATTTATCCGAAGAGACATGGATAGCATTATTTTCAGAAGTGACTCTAAATTCATGCCCCCAGCCATCTTTAATCAGATCGTCAGGGTTTTTTACTAGAGGAGAGGCAATGATTACTTTCTTCCATTCAGAATCTAAGTGATCTAACAAAGCAGGATCTTCAGCGGCACTCAAATTTAAAATTGTTTCGATTTTGTCTATTGCCGCTCGCGTTTTAAAAGCTTTGCCCTCATCTAAGCTCCCTCGGTAGTTGTAAGTAATAACCCCCGCTATTAAGGCAATCAAAAACATCACAATCATAATTTCAATTAGAGTAATATATCTTTTTTTAAACACATAGGATTTCATGAAACCTCCATAGGATGCAATTACATAGTCAATGAACTTACGTCTGTTAAGGGGAGCAAAATAGCTAGTAGCACGACGCCAATAATGGTTCCCATCACGATTAATATCACAGGTTGTGCAAGCGCCATTACCCGCTCTAGTGACTTTTCTATCTCATTTTCATATATATCTGCCACCTTATTAAACATGGCAATCGCATTGCCTGATTCTTCACCTACTGCTAGCATGCGAGGAACTAGCTTAGGAATGTAACGAGAATGCATCAGTTCAGCACTTAAAGAACTTCCTTCAATAATTTTTCCTTCTGCCTTTTTTACCTCTTCTTCTAGCACAATATTATGCATCACTTCACGCGAAATGCGCAAAGAGTTGATAACGGGCAATCCTCCTTGCTGCAAAGTTCCCATCGTGCGGCAAAAGCGCGCTACACAGGTTTGAATAATGAGCGTTTTAAGCAAGGGAACTTTGATCAGGTTACGTTCAAGCCAGAGCCTACCATGGAGGCTCCGCAAGAAGTGAACAAGATAGATAATCCCCGCTAGAACTGAAGGTAGGGCAATCCACCAGTAACTCCTAAACCCTCGGCTCATTCCTAGTACAAATTCTGTAAAGCCATTTAATTGGCGATCGACAAAGATGCCCTCAATTGAAGGAACAACAAACCCTAGCAGCATAAGAATGATTAAAAATGAAAATGCAGCAAGGATAGCAGGGTAGACCATAGCTGTAATGATTTGCTTCTTCAATTTATTTTGCTTTTGCAATAATTGACTAAGTTTGTCCAGGACTATATCTAACGCTCCTACAGCCTCCCCGGCGGTAATCATTGAACAATAAAGTTTATCAAAACTATCAGGGAAGTTACCCATGCTTTGTGAGAGCGATTGGCCAGCTTTAATCTGTTCGCAAAGGCTTAAAACTACCCGATGGCAGGAGTCTGTACGGTATTGCTCTTCTAAGGCTAATAAGCTTTCATAGAGAGGAACTCCTGCACTGACTAATTGAGAGAGCTGTAAAGTAAAAGCTAAAAGGACATCACCTTTAAGGTTTTGCTTTTTAGAGATAGTTGTACGCAAGGCAAGCTTTTTTAACATGGTGCCTTGGCTGCGCAGTTTTTCCTTAGCCTCTTTTTCAGTTTGCGCTTCAATCAATCCGGTGCGTTTTTTACCCAAGGAGTCAAGGGCTTCATAGCTATATAGGGGCATAAGGTCTTAGCCCTCCTCAATGCCACGCGTGGTACGTAAAACTTCAGCAACAGTGGTAATCCCTTGTTTAGTTAGCATGCTGCCATGACTTAATAGGCTCATCATGCCTGCATGTAAAGCCACTCTTCGGAGTTCTACCGCGTCAGGGCTTTTAACAATTTGCTGCTTGACGGCATGGTTGACAAGCATTAATTCATAAATACCATGGCGTCCTTTATATCCTGAACCATAGCATGCCTGGCAGCCTGTACCATGGAAAAGATGCCCTTCCGATAAATTTTCTCTTTTTAAGCCTATATTTTGTATTTCTTGATCTGTAGGAGTATAAAAAGTTTTGCAATGGGAACATATTTTGCGTACAAGACGTTGGGCTAGTACCCCAATAATACAAGAGGAGAGTAGGTAGGGCTCGATGCCCATATCCACAAGACGGGTGATGGCAGAAGGAGCGTCATTGGTATGAAGAGTACTTAATACAAGATGACCGGTAAGAGAGGCTTGAATAGCAATCTCTGCGGTTTCTTTATCGCGGATTTCACCAATCATGATGATGTCTGGATCTTGCCGTAGAATATGCCGTAAGCCTGTGGCAAAATCTAGCTTGATTTTTGGATGGACTCCTATTTGAGCAATGCCTTTCAAATTATACTCTACAGGATCTTCGATTGTCATGATATTGGTTTCATCATTGTACATCTCGCAAATAGCGCTATATAATGTCGTGGTTTTACCACTTCCGGTAGGTCCAGTCACAAGAATAATGCCTTCAGGAACGGCGATTAATTTTTTAAAGTCCTTATAACAATTAGAGGGCATGCCAATTTTATCTAGCCCTAAAATGACATTACCTTTATCAAGAATACGCATGACAATACGCTCTCCTCCAGATACAGGAACTGTGCTGACGCGAAAGTCAATCTCACGGCGTCCCATCTTTAGCTTAAGGCGTCCATCCTGAGGAAGCCTATGCTCAGCAATATCGAGCCTAGACATCACCTTTATACGTGTGAGCAACTGAGCTTGTTGATCAGGAGCAGGACTATGACGCGCTTGTAAGACCCCGTCGATACGATATCTTACGCGCAAGCCATTTTCAGAAGGCTCAAAATGGATATCGGAGGCGCCTTGTTGGATAGCTTCTGTTAAAATTAAGTTGATAACTTTAACGATAGGGGCTTGATGCTGGCTATTGTCTAAAAGGTCATATATTTCAATTTCAGCTTCTACCCGTTCATCGCCGCGCGTGAGGTGAGCGAGCATTTCTGAAGCTTCGCCATGTTCTAAATTATAGCAATCATTGATCGAAGCAAGGATCACATCTTTAGGGCAATAAGCGGCTTTAATTGTCTTGTTGAGGATAAGACGCAATTCTTCTAAAGCTTCAAGGTGTAAGGGATCCGCTATAACGACTAACACCGTCTCTTTATCTTCTTGAAGAGGAAGGATAAAATTTTTCTTAGCAAAAGTGTAGGGGGTTTTTTTTATTAGTTCTTTAGAGATACGGAAGGAGGAAAGATCATTATAAATAACCATGCCGAATTGAAGAGCAAGATGGCGATTATGGTCATCATTTTGCTTGGGCGATTCTTTTTTTGAATGCAGTGAGCCTGAGGTTATATATTTATCTTCCGTCATATTCTCCCAAAGGTAAAGGCTCGCAGCGCTCTTGTTCTCTTCCAAAGAGAAGCTGTACCGTGCCCCGTAATAAGCGATCTTTTTCAGCATTCTTTGCTTCTTCAAGGGCATACAAGAAAGAAGGAATATCTCCTGGACGGCGTGTAAGCTCTCTATAGCGATAAAGCTCAAGATCTTCTTTGGGGTCAGCAACAATTTTGGGAGTAATACAGATAAACATCTCTACACTATTATCCGTCATTGCAGTCGAACTAAAAAGCTTGCCCAGACCAGGAATTTCTCCTAAAAAAGGGATAGAATCTTTAGCATCATCGGTAATTTTTCTTCTTAATCCTCCTAAAATAACGGTTTGGCCGTCAGGTATGCGGACTTCATTGTTAATCACCCGCCTAGTTACATCAGGCTGCGAGGGATTAAGGCCACCATTAATTGTTTCAAAGACCAGATCTGTTTGGAGTGTAATGGAATCGCCTTCCTCCTCATGATCGTCAAAATTGCTATTAGGCTCTCCCCCTAACCCTTCGTGGCTTGTATGGATGATAGGAGTGATGTCAATTCTAATCCCGTACCGTGCACGAGCGAAGGTGTTGTTAAGGGCAGTGGTATTAGTTACAGGGGTAATGATCACCCCTGTATTAACAGTGATCTCATCTTCGATAGCGATGTGGGCCTGCGTTTGATTTAAAGTCAATACTGAGGGGCTGGCGTTGATAGAAATATCTTCTTGTGAAATTAAAAATTGATACACTGCATCATATGCAGGAATCCTACTTGATTTTTTTCGATTCATAAAAAAGGTGGTAATGCCCCTATTATCAGGCAGGATTTTATTAACGAGAGGTTGGAAAAAGTTAACATTATAATCTAAGCCGGTTGCATGGGCATTTAAAGCATCCGAGCCAATCTTTAATAAATTTAAGCCAATATTATCTTGGTTGCTAATCCTTTTTTCAAAAAGGAGAATTTCAATCTGTACCATTTTTTTAGGAATATCTAATTTTCTAATTAATTCTTTAAGCTTGGGAAGAAGCTCAGCTTCTACCACCATGACAATGGCTCCTGTTTTTGGGTCTACTATAAAGTTGGTACGGCCCCCATTGGGATCGATAGCACGGTTGTTTTCTTCGTAAGGATCCGGATTAACGATATAACGGTCATTTAAATAGTAGCCTCCCTCAAAAGCGTTGAAAGGAGAGCCGTTATTTAATTCTTTTTTCCCATTCGAGGAGGCAGCAAGCTCAGGAGAAGATGATTCAGAGAAAGCTTGATTATCAGTGCGCATGCCTGGACGTTGCTGAACCATCAGAGCATAGACTTTGAGAAGAATATCGGCTAATTTAAGAGGATCAGAGTGGCGTGTGGTATACCAATGGATGACTTTTTCGCTAACTCCTCCCATGTGGCTTTCTACTTCGCAAATAATTTTTTCCGCTCTTTTAATCTCTTCGTTGGTTCCATAAAGAAAAAGAGCGGGAGTCAAGTTGCTAAGAGGAATAATACGCAGGCTGTTAGCTTCTACAGTCGAGCTGTTATTTTCGGAAGAAAAGTTGTTGGCTACGCGTGCAAGATCTAAGTGAGCAGATGTTTTTTCATTTCTTTCAGAAATCTTTCCCAGGGAAGGAGAGGTTCCCGAGAGTTGCTCGAAAACAGCGGAGAGAACTTTACTCATCTCTTCAGCCGCAATACGTTTTAAAGGGATGAGTTTATATTCTTTATCTCCCCGGTTGGCAGAGATAAAGTCATAGAGCTTGAGCAGTTCTTGAAGGTCTATCTTAGGTGCTACCACTAAAATGTCTCGACCAATCAACTGAAGAACGGTAGTGGTAGGGTTGATAAATTTATCTAAAAAATGCCAAACACGTTTGATTTCGGCAGCTTCAGGGGAAAGCATAAAAAGAACACGTGCTTCTGCAGGTAGAAGGTCTAACTCTTCTCGCTTATTAGTAATCATCTTTAAATTCGATCTATCTTGCTTAAGAAAATAGAGTTGGCGCAGGTAAGCATTTAGCTGTTTAAAACCTATGCCGTTTTGTACAAGAATTAATTCCAACATTTCATCCCACGAGGCCCGGGGAATAGGGAGATTAGAATCCACACTTAATTTTACTGTTGCAATCTCAGGAGAAAGCAAATAAACATAATTTTGAGAACCATAGTCGATAACAAGTTGCCCAATATTAGTGTCAGGTTGATGCCATAAAGAGTAACCTTCTGTAGCCGCCATTTCAGCCGACAGTTGCTGCCACCCTTTTTGGGCATCTTGAATGCTTTTACGTAAGGTGTTAATTTGAGTTAAAAGCTTGTGGTAAGCTTCTTCAGGAGCATTCATGCTGTAGAGCTTTTCCACTTCTGCATATAAATCGCGTAGCTGGCTTTGTTGCTCTTTTAGCTCATGATTGATCTCCCTTAAATATTCTTGCATCTCTGGATGGAGATCATTACTGTTTTGCGTAAAACTAGCTTTTTTCTCAGCAATTGTTTGCCCCCATAAAGGTGATAATACCCTTGTTAAGAAAATAAAAATGCTTAATAGAGAAAAGCAAAAGAAATTTTTAGTTGTTTTCATAAGCTATTCAAGGGTTCCAGAGTTTTTTCAGTTTCAAATCTTTTAGATATTATAGGGAGAGGTGGGGGAGAATTTAGATCCGCAGGGGAAGAGGTTGGCGGCAAAGAGTTATTGGAGGGTAGATCTTTTTCCTTTCCTTCTGCTTTTCTTCTACCTAAAAATGCAGAAGTAATAGGAAGCTCTAAGGGTTTAGCTTCCGAACGCGACGAATTATAAAGAGTACCTACTAACAATTGTTGCTCATTTTTACGTTCGATACCCCCAAATATGAATAATATGCCCACCAATTTGCGGGAGACATAGTCATCAACCTCTTGAGGCTTACTTAATTTTTTCCATCCGCTACTGGTTAAGATTAACCAATCTTTAGGCTTTAATAATATTCTTTTCTTACTAATCTCAAAAACAAATTGAGAATGGGTATGGGATCCTAAAAATTTAAAATTTTGTAAGGCATTCTGAGGCATCCAAGGTTCAGAAGATTTTAGAAGATTAAGAGCTATCTTGGAACGCCCCTCTATATCCCAAAGCTCTAGCTGCATCAAACGATCATCAATTTTTTTGATAACTAATAACGGGTAACCTAAAGAATCCATACCTGGCTTGACAAGTTTCCATTGGTCCTCTTTCCATATCAATGTATCCCCTAAGCCAACAAAAAGTGAATAAACCCCTTCGCCTTCGCCAAAATCAAGCCTTTGTTTACCCATATTTAGGCTATGCTCGCTGCCTCCATGATCTTCTAAAAAACGGTCTGTACCATACCATCGTGCTTTTTGGCGGGCTAATAAGCTACCGTCAACACGCCACTTTCCTATTTCCCAGGGAACATGCGTACGCACATATTCTTTTTTAGGCAAAGTAAACTCAGCGTAAGAGCAAGGTTCTTGAATGATCTGACCTTTATCATCTATCATATTGACTTTTACGCTAGCGTCTTGATCGTTTGCTGTAGCTTGAAGCCAAAGAGGGGTTGGGAGATTGTCGGGATTGAACACGTATTGCGAAGGATTTGCCTGGCGATTATAAGAAATATACATTTTCTCTGCCGGGGAAATTGAAGAAACCGAAGGATTTCCATTAAAAGCAAAATGAAGCAAAGGGAGAGCTTCTTTTGCATCGGGTCGATCATTTGTGCCGTAGTAAATTAGATGTTTGCGTAGATCGGGTAACTGCAGGGTAATAGGAAAGTGTTTTAGCTGGAGAATGGAATGCCTGATTGCATCGTAAGCCTCTTGTGTTTGACTGTAGCAGCTTCTGGGTAAGTTTCTTTTTATATCAGTAAGCGTGTTGACTGGAATTTCAAGAGGACGAGTCCAGCGATAAGCTAAAGCACTTATCAAGAGTGCTATAACTGTAAAAGTCATTGCTAAATTAACGCCAAAAAGCCATTTTTTTTCCATATCACACTTTATAGTTACCAAGGAAGAATTATAACGGATCCCCCTCATTTTGATGGAGAAATTTTATTAGATTTATGAAATTTAGTGGGTTATATGAGTGAAAGAAAGGGTTATAGAAAATTTTAATGAAAAGCCTTAAAATATCTCCTTTATATTGTTTAAGAATTTCCTAGTAGGGGATAGAGAAATAAAAATTAGTAGATAGATTTTAGCCTGTTTACAATTAGAAGCTTAGGAAGATTTGACTTGAAGCATGCCTATTGTAAAGGTTAATTCACTTTCTTTTATCAATTATTTTATTGAATATTTCTTGAAACCTGATCTATATTGACAAACAAGTAATAATACTACCGATAAGGGGGCTAAATGAACGCTGGCGAAGAGAATAAGGATCCATCTCAAGAGGGTATACAGGAAGTAGAGGCAGATCATCCTAAGAAGGGAGAGAAGAAAATCCATGGTTTGATCGATTTTGCTAAGACTAATACGAAAGATTCCATTGCTTATATTATTATGATTTTAGGCATTATTCTCTTGTTTTTTGAACAATTTTCAGGAGGAATGCTGATAGGGATTATTTCAGGACTTTATTATTCTGTAGAAATTCAAGAGCTTTTTAGCCACTTTAATGAGTTTATTGATGAGCAAGGAATCGTGAGGGGAATTGTACTAGGAGTGGTAGCTATTGCTCTATTTATTTCTGCTCCAGGGATTTTTGTAGGGGCCCTATTAGCGGTCATTGTAAAATATCTTTTTAGCCCTAGCAGTGCTTAAATTTTTTTAGCCTACACTTTACCTACTAAACCTATAACTCATGATTTAACTTTCAAAAAGAATAAATTTTTATGAGTTTTTAGGTTTTTTTGTTTTTCCCTACTGGGCTAAAGTGCGTTAAAAATTTATTAAAGAGAAGGGAGCTGCTTGTAAGCTGTTGCTTTTAAATTAAAAGTAAAGGTCAAATAAGGGATCAATAAGGTGAGTGTGATAAGAGAGAAAGTTTTGTTTAATCCTTAAAAAAATTCTCTTAAGCCTCCTTGAATGCTTGCTAAAAACTATTCTTTTCAGTAATTTTCCATTAAATTGCTATATTTATTTGAGGCATCCATTCATGGCATATATAAAAATAACAAGAGGCTTAGATATCCCTTTAAGTGGGAAACCTAATGAGCATGCGCATTCTTTATCCTCTGCAAGCCAAGTAATTTCTTTGGATGCTCCCTCTACAGTTTCTCTAGATTTAAAACCTTTTGCTGACCTGAAATTTAAGCTTCTTATTAAACAAGATGAAGCTGTCAAAATAGGCCAGCCTCTTGTAGAAGATAAGGGATGCCCAGGGAGAATGTTTGTCGCCCCTGCTTCAGGAATTATTAAAGAGATAAGGCGAGGGTATAAAAGGATCTTACAAGAGATTATAATTACTGTAAGTGAAGACCAACCTTTTGCCGAGCGCCCTGCTAAACCTCTTGAAGGAATGCCTAAAGAAAACCTTATAGAGTTAATGAAAGAAAAAGGTTTTTTTTCTAATATTCGTGTTAGGCCTTTTAATAATTTAGCCGATCCTCATAAGGCTCCGCGCTCTATCTTTGTCAAAGCAATTGAGTCGGCTCCTTATAATCCGCCGGCAGAAATGCAAGTGCAAGGCTATGAAGATGAATTTCAGCTAGGCCTAAATGCCCTTGCAAAGTTAACTACCGGTACAGTCCACTTAATTTATCGCGCAGGCTCTACATGTAAAGCTTTTATTGAAGCACAAAATGTTCAGCAACATACAGCTGAAGGGCCTCACCCTATTGGCAATGTGTCGGTGCATATCCAAGCTTTAGATCCTATCAAGAGGGCCGATGATATTGTATGGGTAGTTAATGCCCAGCAGGTGGTAGCCTTAGGATATTTTTTAGCCCATGGTCATTATCATATCGAACGTGTCATCAGTATAGCCGGTCCCGGTATTCTACCTGATCGCACAGGCTACTTTAAAGTGCAAGCAGGCTATCCCATCGCTTCCTTGTTAGCCGGACGTCTACAACCAGGCTGCCAACGTTTGATTTCAGGAGATCCTTTAACAGGACGCAAGGTAGAAGAAACTGATTTTTTAGGCAGCGAAGATTATACCTGCTGTGTATTTCCTGAAAATAACTCGCGAGAGTTTCTTCATTTTTTCAGATTAGGGATAAATAAATATTCTTTTAGTAAAGGTTATCTTTCCGGGCATTTAGCTAGATTTAAGAAAGACTATAGCTTTACAACCAATCAACACGGCGAGCAGCGCGCTTTCATTGATTCTACCCTTTACGACCAAGTTCAACCTTTAGCTATACCCACTATGCTATTAGTGAAAGCAGTCATGGCAGAAGATTATGAATTAGCAGAATTTTTAGGGTTGTTAGAGGTCTGTGGAGAAGATTTTGCTTTACCCTCCTTTGTAGACCCTTCTAAAATAGAAATGGGGGAGATTATAGATCAGGGCTTAAAACGCTATGCAAGCGAGGTCTTAGCTTAACGTAAAACTGCCTAAAAGCTACAATTTTATAACCTCGCAGATCTTGGCAAGGACAGAAAATACGCTTAGGCATTTTTCTACCCGTGTTATTAAACTTTCGGCATCCTTTTTTAGTGTCAGCTCTCAGATGGCGTGTTTATAGATACCTTTGAAGTGTCTACACAAATATACCCTTCATGCTTCTCAACCTTTTTGCTTTATCTTATTAAGCTATTACCTTCTTATTGTTTTAATTGACGGGCCAGGAATGGTGGTAGCGTTCTTTCGTTTATCTTAAACTTAAATCAGTAGTGTCATTTGGCAGCAAAAAAGCAATGGAAATATAAATTAAACACTATTTTTAAAAAATTATTATATAGTTGTTAGGGGGCTGGATTGCCGGGTACCTTCATGATCTAATTTCTTTCTCTACAGCTAAGTCTTGCGTATCTCGATCTATTTTTAAAGAGTTGGAGGGGGGATTGAGGTAATAGGTCAAAGGGGCTTTCTAATGGCACAAGTTTTTGCTCCCTTTCTTGTAATTTTTAACTCAAAAATTATTTTTCTTTAACACGAAATCGTGCATTCCATACTTAATCTTAAGCTTTTAAACTTCAAAAACATAAAAAACATTCCTTAAATTTAATTTCCGTATTTTTATCATTCGACGGTCTAAAAAAATCCCTAAGAAAAATAGGCTAGAAAGAAAAGATTTTCCTTTTCCTCTTTCATTGATTGCCTATGTTCACTTAAAGCTTTTTATCAGTCTAAGTAAGAGTCGCTTATAAGCGTATCGCTTTTTCTAAATGTGACAACCTTACGACTAGAGCTAAGAGGGTGGCTTAATTCGCTAACATTTCAGCAATTCATCCCTCAGCATCTTTACGTCCTTCCCTATCTTTTTCTCTTGCTTGTAACAAACAAGCTGTTTTTCCCATCTTGGCATAGGAATTGCAAGAAAGGTACTGCTTTAAATTCATGTTCATTCAAGGAGAATAACATTATGGAACCAGATCTTTCTTTCAATTCAAGAAACGATTTAACCAATCACTTACTCAATTTTACTGCTGTAGCAAGTAATCTTTCGGAGGAAAGCCAGGGCTCAGGCTCTCTCCCGGCTCAAGTTATGGAGGCTAAAGTCATCATGATTGGCGAAATTCATGGGCAAGCAACGGAACAGATAGGTAAGCTTGTAAATGCGGTAGCTTCTCAATATTTAAGCGAAAATAAGGGTAAGGTTAAGCTTTTAGTAGAAGGAGATATAAACAAAAGAGCAGAGTACATAGCCTCATTACGTAGTGCTTTTCGGGAGCATATCCACATCTCATCGTGGGATACAGATGCATCAAAAGCACTAATAGAGTCTTTCTATAATAAGGTTGCTAGCCCTTTTCATATAAGTTTGTGTCATGCCTTTATGGTCTATTTATCTGACTCTTCTACAAGTAACAGGAGAAAAATTGGAAATATCTTGAAGAATCTAACATCTGCGCAGATACCTGAATGGATAGAAGATAATAACCATCCATCATTACGTTCAACTGTAGAAAGCTATTTAGATGACTTAAAAAGTCTTTTCCAAGAACTTCAATCTCATGTCAATCAAAAGGAAGCATCCTTAAGCTTCTTATACTCTTTAAGGCTATATGTAAAAACGTTTCACGAAATAGTAAGAGAAATAACGATACAACCGATTCCTGAGCGTAACAGGGGGATGGTAGAAAATATTCAGCAGAGTCTAAGCTCTGCTGATAAAATTATAGTCATTGCAGGCAAGGCTCATCTTTTTGGCAGTGATGCTTTTTCTGAAACAGAAAAGGTTTTTATCAAAGAGGGCATTCAAATGGTGAGGGAAAGCCTATCACAACCAGAAACTCCCTATATAATCTTGGATGCGCCTTCATTAAATACTTTTACTGAAACAGAAGAGCACATTCAGACTCAACCTATTCCTCCTGAATGGCTGAATGATTCTGTACCGTCCGATGCTGAGAAGAGGGAATCGCAAGCGAGCAATAAAACAGAAGATCTCTCCCCCACAGAGATTATTTCTCATGCCTCTAGTTCTTCAGTAGCTGCTGCAGAGACCGATGAATCTCAGAAAGAAGAGATACAGGCTAGCGAAGCTTCAGCAGAAAGCGGCCAAGATGCCATCTATCAAGCCCTTATAATAAATATTGAGCATATACAAGCAGTAGATAACAGAAAATCTCTAGCTTTACAATTTAAAGGAAGTTTTGATGCAATATGGGGAGAGATAGAAAGGAAAAAACGTATCGCTACGGAAGATGACATCATGTTAGCTAAACTTTTAACTGTTACTATAAACAAATTGCTCGAATTGAAATAAAGCCAAGCTCTTTAAGAATGGAGAAGGAATTAAGGTAAACTTTTGATAACATTTTGTCTTACTTGTTTAAACTCTATCTAGATAATTTTTTTGAAAAAAGAAAGCTTGAATGCTGCAAGATATGTGGAAAGGAGAGGATAAGATGGGTGTAATTAAAAGTGTTGGCAAGATAAGGAAGGATTAATACATACTGAAAGCGTAGCAAAAGGAGGTTGCATATGCTTAACGAAGAAGAAGTTAATAATGTAGTAAATCGCTTAAAGAATCATCCCAACTTATTAGAATCCATTAGAGAATTATTAGATATTACCGAAGGAATTAAAGGGATTGAAGTGGCGGATGATGCTGAATTTGCTCTTATTCCCGAAGTTAGGGGTTTAGGGAAAAAATGCCTTGAGGATTGGGCAGAGCATCAAGTAAATGAACAAGAAGCTAAGGCTCGGGAAATGAAATTAAGACAGCGTTCAAAAAAAAACTAAGTTGGTATACGACATTTGGGATAGTAGGCATGGAAGAAAGATGCTTCTTACAAGCAGGAAAATTGATTAGACCCTTTTCCTTATCTTCCAAGGTTAGATGTAGAGGGTATTCTTTACCGTTAGAGCGAGCAATAACCGACTTTGGAGCAGATATTACGTTTGGAAAAGTAGGGGAAAAGATGAAGGAGCATTACGGAATTGAAGCTTCTTCTTCCATGGTTAGATTGATTGCCCAAAAGCATGCAAGCAAAATAGCTAAGCTAAAAAAAGAAGCGGTTAGTCAAGAAGCAATCATTATCAATGAAACAGATGGGAGTATGGTACCCATTGTGGAGATAGACGAGATTGACAAACAAGCAAAAAAAGATGCAAGAAAAGCAAGGAAAGTGTGTTGGAAAGAAGCCAAACTAAGTTTGGCGAGAGGCAAGGACAGAGCCAACCGCTTTTATGCTGGTAGTATTGGAACGGCAGAACAAGCAGGTCAACAGATGCTAGAATGTGCTCTTATAGCGGGTCTGAAAGAAAGCAGCTATGTGCATGCCATAAGTGATGGAGCGCCGTGGATAGCTGAACAAATAAAACTAAAGTTTTGCAATCGAAGCGGCCACTTAATTGATTTTTATCATCTATGTGGATATTTATCCGAGGCTGCAATTTGGTGCAATATTTTTGAGCCAAAAAAGTGGTTAGAAGAAAGTAAAGAGAAGTTAAAAGCTGGAAAAAGCCGAGAAGTTTTCAAAGAGATTGAAATTAAGTTCAAGGCGCTAGATCATCCTGAGCAGGAGAATGGCTTAGTGAGATGTTATAGATATATGGAGAAAAGACTGGATATGATGAATTATAAAAGCGCTTTAGATAAAGGCTTACCGATTGGGTCAGGTGAGATAGATAGAAAGTAGCCATAGGCATGTGGTACAAAAGAGGCTGAAAATAGCGGGAGCTTGGTGGAAGGCAGAAAATGCTAATGCGATGCTAAGCTTAAGAATAGGTAGATTAAATGGTCATTGGGAAGCTTACTGGAATTCCTACAAGGCTGCTGCTTAAAAAAGATTGCCAACACTTTTGTTTACACCCGGATAAGATGAAGTATAAACTATTTTGTGTCTTTTTTAAAAATTTTATCATAGAATACTTTCTCTCAACTATTCATGATACGGCGCCTTAATCGGCAGGTTGCAAAATAGCTTTTTTCTTAAGGTCCCTTATCGGGTTAATATATTTCAAAAGTTTTTTAATATAGGTTTTTCCATAAGGCCTTGTCTTTGGCTAAATTTTTCCATTGATGGTATGTTAGTTCAAGTTCAAGAAGGCAGAAAGCTTGCAAAAAAGAAAAAATATGTAATAGCAGCTCATCGAGAAGCTGTTTTATAGATGTAACAGTAGACTCATTGGGGGAAATAGTAGCCCCATTTTTATGGTTACCAGCATTTGTCAATGTATTTAGCACTACTACGTTACAACGCCTATGTTGTGCTTGAATTTTTGAATGTAATCCTTTAATAATTATCTACTTAGAAAACAGCTGTCAAAGTCGGGATTATCATTTGCCCTTTTTGCCAAGCTATTCATGACTCATCTAAAAGGCTATTTTTTGATACTTCTTAAACCTAACGAAGTAGGATTAGTTCGACCTGAATTAACCTAAAAAATTTCTTCATTGCATCCATTTTAGAAAGAAAAATTGTGAAATTTCTTTTCGTACTAAGCGAAAAAACTGAAAATCCAAGAATTTTTGCTGATGAGCATGAAAATTGGCTAAAAATTAAGAGTTTTAGAGCAGGAGGTAGCCTTCCAGGTAGAGTGATAAAGCAATTAAAAAAGAAAATGAGCTTTTTTAGCCTGAATAAAGACGCTTGGGAGAATTTTTAGCGGCTAGCCAGTTGTAAATTAAACGCATGTTATGGCCAATTCCACATAAAATGGCGTTAAAACAATCTCCTAACCGACTTTTAAGATAATTGCGTCCCAGTTTGCCATCATTCTTCATATGGTCGATATGAGGTTCTATCGCTTGGCGTCTTTTGATTTGGGATTTAATCCAATGTGTGAGGCCTTTTCTTTGCCCAGAGATAAATATGGTTTTACCTTCTACTGTATGGCCTCGATAGCCTTTATCGACAAACGCTACTTCGATGTTCTTGCCGCTATTATGCTTAAGCTTTCTTAATGGCTTCTTCAAGTGTGTGCCCATCGTACGGGTTATCATGGATGGCTCTAAGATCTAAAGCTAACCCCTCTTGATGAGTGATGACTAGCGAAGCTTTGCGGCCAAATTCATATTTTTTCTCCACTTTGCCTTTAGCAATACATTCTACATGAGGCTCATGCAGGCTATACACCTTAGGTGAATCGTTTCTTTTTTGGTTAAAAATACGTTTAATAGTGTCTAAAAGAAAGGCGCTTTCCTGATCTAGATTTTGTCCTTCTATCTTTCTTTCAAAATCTCGTATTACTCTTCCCAAATAATTATGCAGCCTTTTTTCTTCTCTTTTAGCTCTTTTCAGCTGACGGGCATGGGCATAGCGAGCACGCATGCACAATGCTGTCTTAGCTAGCTTTTTGTAGGTTTGGCGCAAAGTGATTTGGCAATTATCGGCCATTTTCACAATCACTTGAATAGACTTAAAGTAAAGCTTGGCATCGGTAGGAAAAGCGATAGCTTTAGGCATTACGGTTGTATCGGCAATGACTTTTTTAAGGCTTCTTTTTTTCACTGCGCCTGTCAAAACAGCTGCTGCAATCGTCCCTTGTAAAATCTTGCTAAGTCCAGCTTCGCCTAATCTATGCCTCCATTTAATTAAAGAAGTAGGATGGATAGGCAGCGCATGATGCCAAAAGCCATACCCACAAAAGTATTGCCAATAAGGATTTTCTACCCATCGATAAACTACATTTTTATCCGAAAGTCCATACATGTGTTGCAAGATAAAGAGCCCTACAACTAGCTTTACAGGTTTAGCTGGCTGCCCTATCTTTTCTACAAACAGCTTATCAAACTCTTCTTCCAGCTGCTTCCATTCAATCAATTTGGATAGCTGGATAAGAGGATGATCTGGATTAAGTTCATCGCTAAAGCGGGATTTAGAAAGAGGGCCTTGTTGGTTATCTAGTTTGATTGGTTTCATAGTAAACTTTGCAAGAAATTAAGAGCTTTAAAATGATTTATACGTAAAGAAATCATAGCAATTGAGGGGAAAAAATGCTCTCAAAATATTGTTCCAGCATGAAATACTCTTTAAATCATGTCGGACTATTTACCATCTCATCTCCTTGATTATCATGTTCAAAGAACGTTTTGTGTAAAGTATGTAAGCGGTCAAGGGGTATACCTAGCTTTAGATGTGATTCTGCGGGCATCTGTAAAGTCAAAAATGCTTGCAAATAGCTGTTTTTTCTATTTACTGCACTTATTATTTTACGTTATTGCCTTAGCATCAAAAGCATTAAGCAATGCTAACCCTCGTGACCGCTTACTAAATTATTACCAACGACAAACTCCACTTTACTCTTGTTTGTAGGTTGGCTTGCTTTCAAAAATAAGATTAAGAATTTATTATTCTCTTCATGTATTTTACAGGTTTCATGGCAGACCTATATATTTTGCTAACTCAAAATTTCGCTCCACCTGTTTTAAGGACCCTAAAAATGTCATTATTTTTTCATATCCGCGCTTTGCTCGATGGGCTGCAAAATAGCTCTCTTTGTAAGGCTCCTCATCAACCCAATATTTTTCAAGATGCTTTCGACAAAGATTCTTCCATAAAGTCTCGTCGTTGGTCAAATTTTTCCATCGATGGCATGTCAGTTCAACTTCTAAGAGGTCGAAAGCTTGCAAAAAAGAAAAAATATGCAATAGCAGCCCATCGGGCAGCGGTTTTATAGATGTAACAGTAGAATCATTGGGGGAAATAGTCGTCCCATTTTTATTGATATCAGCATTCGTCAATGTATTTACCATCTTTTCTCTTTGATTATCATGTTTAAAGAACGTTTTGTGTAAACTATTAGCTGTTGCAAACTCCGCTTTACTTTTGTTTGTAGGTTGATTTGCTTTCGAAAATAAGGTTAAAAATTTATTATTCTGATCATATGTTTTACAGGTCTCACGGCAGACCTATACCCATATATATTCCTAGCTCAAAGTTTCTCTCCACCTTTTTTAAAGACCCTAAGAATGCCATTGTTTTTTCATATCGGCGTTTTGCTCGATGGGCTGCAAAATAGCTCTCTTTGTAAGGCTTCTCATCAACCCAGCATTTTTCAAAATGTTTTCGACAAAGATCCTTCCATAAAGTCTCGTCGTGGGCCAAATTTTTCCATCGATGGCATGTCAGTTCAACTTCTAAGAGGTCGAAAGCTTGCAAAAAAGAAAAAATATGCAGTAGCAGCTCATCGGGCAGTTGTTTTATAAATGTAACAGTAGAATCATTGGGGGAAATAGTCATCCCATTTTTATTGATATCAGCATTTGTCAATGTATTTACCATTTTCTCTCCTTAATTAGTGTGTTCGCAGGACATTTTGTATAAATTATTAGCATCTACAAACTTTGCTTCACTGTCTTTGTAGTGTGATTTGCTTTCAAAAATAAGATTAAGAATTTATTATTCTTCTCATATATTTTACAGGTTTCATGGCAGGCCTATATATTTTGCTAACTCAAAGTTTCGATCCACCTGTTTTTAAGGACTCTAAAAATGCCATTGTTTTTTCGTCTAGGCACTTTTCCCAATGAGCTGCAAAATAGCTTTCTTTGAAAGGTCCCTCATCGGGCCCATATATTTCAAAATGCTTTTGATAAAGATTCTTTCATAAGGTCTCGTCGTGGGCCAAATTTTTCCATCGGTGGCATGTCAGTTCAACTTCTAAGAGGTCGAAAGCTTGCAAAAAAGAAAAAATATGCAGTAGCAGATCATCGGGCAGTTGTTTTATAGATGTAACAGTAGAATCATTGGGGGAAATAGTCGTCCCATTTTTATGGTTATCAGCATTTGTCAATGTATTTACCATTTTCTCTCCTTGATTATCATGTTCAAAGAACGTTTTGTGTAAAGTATGTAAGCGGTCAAGGGGTATACCTAGCTTTAGATGTGATTCTGCGGGCATCTGTAAAGTCAAAAATGCTTGCAAATAGCTGTTTTTCTATCTACTGCATTTATTAATTTACATTATTGCTTTATCGTCAAACACTTAATCACTGCTAACCCTCGTGACCGCTTACTAAATTATTAGCAGCGACAAACTCTGCTTCACTGCCTTTGCAGCGTGATTTGCTTTTTAAGGTAAAATTAAGAATATATTATTCTCTTCATGTATTTTACAGGTTTCATGGCAGACCTATATATTTTGCTAATTCAAGGTTATGCACATGTTTTATAGACCCTAAGAATGCCATTAATTTTTCGTGTTCACGCTTTGTTCGATGAGCTACAAAATAGCTCTCTTTGTAAGGCTTCTCATCAACCCAGCAATTTTCAAAATGCTTTCGACAAAGATCCTTCCATAAAGTCTCGTCGTGGGCCAAATTTTTCCATTGATGGCATGTTAGTTCAACTTCTAAGAGGTCGAAAGCTTGCAGAAAAGAAAAAATATGCAGTAGCAGCTCATTTGGCAGTTGTTTTATAGATGTAACGGTAGAATCATTGGGGGAAACAGTCGTCCCATTTTTATGGTTATCAGCATTTGTCAATGTATTTACCATCTTCTCTCCTTGATTATCATGTTTAAAGAACGTTTTGTATAAATTATTAGTAGCCGTAACCCCTGCTTCACTACCTTTGCAGCGTGATTTGCTTTTGAAGGTAAAATTAAGAATTTATTATTCTTCTCATATATTTTACAGGTTTCATGGCACGCCTATATATTTTGCTAACTCAAAGTTTCGATCCACCTGTTTTAAGGACCCTAAAAATGCCATTGTTTTTTCGTCTAGGCACTTTTCCCAATGAGCTGCAAAATAGCTTTCTTTGAAAGGTCCCTCATCGGGCCCATATAGTTCAAAATGCTTTTGATAAAGATTCTTCCATAAAGTCTCGTCGTTGGCCAAATTTTTCCATTGATGGCATGTCAGTTCAACTTCTAAGAGGTCGAAAGCTTGCAAAAAAGAAAAAATATGCAGTAGCAGCTCATCTGGCAGTTGTTTTATAGATGTAGCAGTAGAATCATTGGGGGAAATAGCCGGCCCATTTTTATGGTTATCAGTACTTGCCAATGTATTTACCATTTTCTCTCCTTGATTATCATGTTTAAAGAACGTTTTGTGTGAAGGATGTAAGCGGTCAAGGGGTATACCTAGCTTTAGATGTGATTCTGCGGGCATCTGTAAAGCCAAAAATGCTTGCAAATAGCTGTTTTTCTATCTACTGCACTTATTAATTTACATTATTGTTTTATCGTCAAACACTTAATCACTGCTAACCCTCGTGACCGCTTACTAAATTATTAGCAGCGACAAACTTTACTTCACTGCCTTTGCTATTTGATGTATTTTTGAAGGTAAGATTAAGAATTTATTATTCTCCTCATGTATTTTACAGGTTTCATGGCAGACCTATATATTTTGCTAACTCAAAATTTCTCTCCACCTTTTTTAAAGACCCTAAAAATGCCATTGTTTTTTCATATTCACGCTCTCCGTGAAGGGTGATAAAATAACTTTTTTTGTTAGATTTCCCCTCACGCCAATATATTTTAAGATGCTTTTGATATAGGTTTTTCCATAAGGTCTTGTCCTCGGCCAAATTTTTCCATCGATGGCATGTCAGTTCAACTTCTAAGAGGTCGAAAGCTTGCAAAAAAGAAAAAATATGCAATAGTAGTTCATCGGGCAGTTGTTTTATAGATGTAACAGTAGAATCATTGGGGGAAATAGCCGTCCCATTTTTATGGTTATCAGCATTTGTCAATGTATTTACCATCTTATCTCCTTGATTATCATGTTTAAAGAACATTTTGTATAAACTATTAGCGGTTGCAAACTCCGCTTTACTCTTGTTTGTAGGTTAATTTGCTTTCAAAGATAAGCTTAAGAATTTATTATTCTCCTCATGTATTTTACAGGGTTCATGGCAGGCCTATACATTTTGCTAATTCAAGGTTATGCACATGTTTTAAGGACCGAAAAATTTCATCAATTTTTTTATTTCTTTGCTCTACTCGATGGGCTGCAAAATAGCTTTCTTTGTAGGGTCCCTCATCGGGCAAATCTGTTTCATAATTCTTTTGATATAGATTTTTCCATAAAGTCTCATCGTGGGCCAAATTTTTCCATCGATGGCATGTTAGTTCAACTGCAAGGAGTTCAAAAGCTTGCAAAAAAGAAAAAATATGCAATAGCAGCTCGTCGGGCAGCTGTTTTATAGAGATAACAGTAGACTCAGTAGAAGAGGTAATTATCTTATTTTTATGGTTATCAGCATTTATCAATGTATTTACCATTTTATCTCCTTAATTAAGGTGTGCGCAGGACATTTTGTATAAATTATTAGCAGCTACAAACTCTGCTTCACTGCCTTTGTAGGTTGACTTGCTTTCAAAGATAAGATTAAGAATTTATTATTCTCCTCATGCATTTTACAGATTTCATGGCCGACCTATATATTTTGCTAATTCAAGGTTATGCACATGCTTTAAGGACCGAAAAATTTCATCAATTTTTTTATTTCTTTGCTCTACTCGATGGGCTGCAAAATAGCTTTCTTTGTAAGGTCCTTCATCGGGCCCATATATTTCAAAATGCTTTTGATAAAGATTCTTCCATAAAATCTCGTCCGTGGCCAAATTTTTCCATCGGTGGCATATCAGTTCAACTGCAAGGAGGTCGAAAGCTTGCAAAAAAGAAAAAATATGCAATAGCAGCTCATCAGGAAGCTGTTTTATAGAGATAACAGTAGACTCAGTAGAAGAGATAGCTATCTTATTTTTATGGTTATCAGCATTTGCCAATGTATTTACCATCTTATCCCCTTGAATATCATGTATAAAGAACGTTTTTGTATAAACTATTAGCAGCCGCAACCTTTGCTTCACTGCCTTTGCAGCGTGATTTGCTTTTGAAGGTAAAATTAAGAATATATTATTCTCTTCATGTATTTTACAGGTTTTATGGCAGACCTATACCCATATATCTTCCTAGCTCAAAGTTTCGCTCCACCTGTTTTAAGGAGCTTAAAAATGTCATTATTTTTTCATGTCCACGCTTTTCTCGATAGGCTGCAAAATAGCTTTCTTTGAAAGGTCCCTCATCGGGCCAATATATTTCAAAATGCTTTCGATACAGATCCTTCCATAAAGTCTCGTCGTGGGCCAAATTTTTCCATTGATGGCATGTCAGTTCAACTTCTAAGAGGTCGAAAGCTTGCAGAAAAGAAAAAATATGCAGTAGCAGCTCATTTGGCAGTTGTTTTATAGATGTAACAGTAGAATCATTGGGGGAAATAGTCGTCCCATTTTTATGGTTATCAGCATTTGTCAATGTATTTACCATCTTTTCTCCTTGATTATCATGTTTAATGAACGTTTTGTGTAAACTATTAGCGGTTGCAAACCCCGCTTTACTCTTGTTTGTAGGTTGATTTGCTTTCAAAGATAAGATTAAGAATTTATTATTCTCATCATCGGTTTTACAGATTTCATGGCAGACCTATATATTTTGCTAATTCAAGGTTATGCACATGTTTTATAGACCCTAAAAATGCCATTATTTTTTCATCTTCACGCTCTCCGTGAAGGGTGATAAAATAACTTTTTTTGTTAGATTTCCCCTCACGCCAATATATTTTAAGATGCTTTTGATATAGGTTTTTCCATAAGGTCTTGTCCTCGGCCAAATTTTTCCATCGATGGCATGTTAGTTCAACTTCTAAAAGGTCGAGAGCTTGTAGAAAAGAAAAAATATGCACTAGCAGGCTCATCGGGCAGCTGTCTTATAGAGATAACAGTAAATTTAGTAAGGGAAAATAATAAGCCTATTTGTATGGTTGCCAACATATGCAGGTAAAAATCTGTTATTGTTTTTTAATTAAACTAATTATTATTTTTGTTTTTATTTTTTAAGTCAATATATTTTTGTTTAAAGCTTAAATAATGTGGTGCTTTTTTATAAAACGCTTAATAAACTCGTCTCTTAAAGGATGATTTGCCTCTTTTTTGTAGTCTTCTTCCTCTTCTAAGAAGGACTCTCGAGCATCTATGGCCTGAATGTACATGATCGGTAGAAAGCTTATTTATTATAACGGCCATCTCTGTAAGTGTTTTTTATACCTTTTGGTAGCTTGTGATACATCTATGTTGGGTATCAGCTCATCGGCTTTACTGCTTTTTTTATTAGCTCACTTAAAAATAATTTTATGCATATCTAAGCAGACGTCTAGGTGAGTCTTACTTCATGTCCTCCGCTTAGTGTTGGCATGCTGGTACACTTTTCATTCCCCTTCGCCCTAAACCTTTACTCTACCCGAATCGAAGGTTATCTCTTTTGGACGCTTGCTACTTAACTTTTTAAGATACTGCCCAAGCTCTCTAGCGTGCCTGTAAATGCAAGGATAACAGGGAACAGGTAGTCATAAAGCCAGCAAGGCAATCAGCAACAATAAAAATTCTTGTTGAGCTTGGAAGAAGTAAATGCTAGCAGCCTTATCCATCAACGCGTATAGGACGGAGTTATTAGAATAGACCTCATCTTTGCTGTGCTTTTATTTTCCCACCCTCCTTTAATAACTCTATTCCTATGATCATTAAGTTATGCTTCTTCTTTTAGGCTAAAGCTGTATTATATTTGAGCTAACTGCATAGGCGGTAGGTGAGCTTTTTTGCATTATCTGCCTTAAATTTTGTGAGTTAGCAGATTAAATTTTATAGCTTTTAAGCGTTAGAGGGTCATCTTACTGCAGATGCTTTTTCCCATTTATGCAACAACGCTAGAGAAGAAAGTGATCAGCTTTCCCTCTTGCAATTTCTATGATGAAGAATTATTCTTTTTTTCATTATAAAAGCTTAACTTGGCTCATGACAAAAGCATCTTTTTTCTACAGATTCATATTTTTTTCGGCATGTGTACTCTCCTTTATAGGGAGAGGGTCCATCTGCATGAGTGCTGAAGATCAAGCGGAGAGGCTTTTTAATGATCTTATCGTTATTGAATATGTTAACCGTAAGCTTTCTGAAAAGATGCCTGTTACCTATGATTTTTATCAGCAGGGCGGTTATTTTAATATGCCCTCAGCACGCATGGGAGAGCCAGGTGAAATAGGTGTAGGATATTCTCATGTTCATCCTTATAAAAACTTTAGCTTAAGAGCTCAACTATTTAGCAGACTTGAAGTCTCAGGAAGCTATAGGGTCTTTAAGGGAGTGGCAGATCCCATTTTAACGCCTCTTGGCTTTGGAGATTTATCCGATAAGGGGGCCAATTTAAAATTTGCTCTCCTACTTCCTGAAGAGAGTGGCTATAAGCTGCCCGGTGTAGCTGTAGGCTTGCAAGACTTCATGGGAACTAAAAATTTTATAGCTAACTATATAGTCTTTACCCAAGTGTTGCTTAACCAAAACTTGGAATTAAGCTTAGGATATGGCACTAAGCGCTTAAAAAAATGGTTTGGAGGGGTTGTGTGGATACCTTTTCGGCAAAGTCAGCAAAATTACCTTAAAAATCTTGCTTTGGTTGCTGAATATGACGCTACACCGTATAAAGATCCAGAAATAGAAAAGCATCCAAGAGGAAGGGTAAAAAAAAGTCCTATAAATTTTGGGCTTAAATATCGATTAGCAGACCAGTATGATTTGGCTGTTAGCTATGTCAAAGGGCATACTTTAGCCTTTTCCCTATCGACTTTTTACAATTTCGGTACGACTAAAGGTTTTCTTCCTAAAGTTGGCACTCCTCTACCTTATAAGGCCCCCGTTAACCGTGAATCTATGGGAGAGTTAAGGCCTCCTTTTATTCTTGCTCAAGAACTTATCAATGCTTTTCGAGAGCAAGGTTTTGAAATCCTACAAATTAGGCTTGCGAATCAAAACACCTCTGTCTGTCGCCCAACGGCCTTGCGGATTCATCTAATCAATCGTCTTTTTCGCTCGGAATATGATGTGCAAGAGCAGCTGTCTTATCTTCTAGCTGGGCTGATCCCCAGCGATATAGAAAAAGTTAACATAGTCGTGGAATCGGACTTAGGTTTTCCTGTGCAAGAATATCAGTATCATATGAAGTGGGTCAGACAATTTGGCGAGGGGAAAAGAGGCGCACAAGAATTAGATTTATTAACCCATAGAACAGAGCTTTCCTCCTCACCGGCAAGAGAAGATTTACAGCTGTTCAAAAATACTCGCTCTTGCTTTAATTTTGAGCTGCTTCCTAAGACTCATTCTTTTTTTGGCAGTTCTCGTGGCAAAATGAAGTACTCGCTAGGATTAAACGCTGGTTTTAATGGCTTCTTGGCAGGAGATGTTTATTATAGTGTATTACTCGGGTGGAATATTTTTTCTAATCTTCACCATATTTCTCCCGTGGATCGGTTGAATCCTTCGCATCTTATTCATGTGCGTACAGATATGATTCGCTATTTCCAACAAAAAGGATTAACTGTTGATGAGGCATATCTTCAAAAAAATTGGAATATGGGTAAAGGGTGGTATAGCCGAGTAGCCTTGGGGCTCTTTGAAGAGGAATATGGCGGCTTAGCGACAGAATTTTTATATTGCCCGCTTAACAAGCCCTTGGCTGTAGGTATAGAAGGTGCTTTAGTTGGAAAGCGTGCATTAAATGGCGTTTGGTTTACGAATAAAATTCGTCAATTAAAGTTCTCTACTCCTCATTCTTACACGCTCACTCATAAAAAATTTATTGGCTCCCAATATTTTCTAAATCTTTATTATAATTGGGAGTGGGCGAATGTAAACCTTAAATTAAAAGCAGGAAAATTTCTTGCCAACGACTGGGGCATCCGCGGGGAGGTGTCTCGCAAATTTAAGAGTGGGCTTACTATCACTATTTGGTACACCCATACTAATGGCCATGATGTCATTAACGGTTCTGTTTATCATGATAAAGGGGTATCTTTTTCTATGCCGTTGGATGTCTTCTATACCTGCTATGCTCGTGATTACTGGCGCTATGGGCTTTCTGCATGGCTACGAGATGTAGGGGTGACAGCTTTCACTGGCCGAGATCTTTATGACCTCATCCAAGATGAGCGCTGGAAGATTTCTACTCAAAGCAGTCCTTTCTAAAGGATGAAGAGGATAGATATAAAAACCATTTATTTTAGCTTTCTTAAAAAAACTATCTCTATATAGATAGCTCAGGTGGTCTATTAGCTTTTCTGTAAATATCTCTCAATCCTGCTTTTTAAAGCCAAATGGCATGATAAAAAGAAAGAAATTAAAAAACAGACATAGAGAAGCTTTATGTAAAGCTTGGTTGCCTAAATTAGCTAGGTTAGAAATGGGTGCGTTTGTAAGATAAAAAATATCTGTATGGTTCCCCGAGTTTTCTACTAACTTTAAAAGTCTGTTGAAAGAAAAAATTAATACATACTTAAGCAGCTCTTTAGGTGAACATAATCCATACGAGAACCTGTTTTTAAGCAGAAAAAGAGACTTTAAAAGATAAAATTTTCTTTTAAATTATATGTAAATGTAGTGTGTTTTAACAGAGCTGGGGAAAATTTTAAATTTTTAGTACTTTTAATTTTAGTTTCATAGGAAGCTTGCCCCATGGCTTAAAATTCAAAAGTTTTTTAAGAGATTTCAAGCCGTGGGTTTCCTTCAAACTAAGCAGTTATCTCAAAACCTTTCTTTTAACTTATTAATCCGGCTTAACATCAGCTTAATCATCGGCAAATAGATCTAGTTCTCCCTTATAAGGGATTAAGCTACGGATTTTAGAATTTCTTTAATAATGGGCACCCCAATAAAGGTAAAACAAGAATTTTAAGGCATCCCCTAACAAAAATGGGGAAGAATTAAAAAATCTCTTTTCCTTAATTTCGATATTATTCATATATACTATAAATTTGTAAAAAGGAAAAAGGGATCGATACCTCTCAATCTTGGTCTCCTTATTTCCTTTTTTAAAAGAGACTTTTCCTAGGTTAAAGGATATGTATCAAATAATGGTAGGACTAGGGCTTTTAATAAGCTTTTGGCTATTAACGCCCCCTTCAGTTCAAACTGCAGAACTTAAGTTTAATATATTGAGTGAGTTGAATGGAAAGGGATTGGAAGCAGACCAAAAAATCCTTAGCAGGGCTCTTAAAGAGCTGGGACATCAAGTTTACTTAGGAAATATATATGATGAGCCCCATCCCTCTGAGGTAGATATTAATATATTCTTTCAGTCTATCAATCCTTCATGGCTTCCTTATGCTTCCCTCAATTGGTTTATTCCTAATGCCGAATGGTATACGCAAGATTTAGAGCTTTTAAACTTAATAGATCTTGTTTTGTGCCGTACTCAAGAAACACAAAGGATTTTTGAAAACTTAAAACTAAAATGTTTTTTCTTAGGCTTTACAAGTCATGATTGTTATCTCTCCCATATAAAAAAAGACTTTTCTTTGTTTTTTCATTTAGCAGGAGGAAGTGAGCAGAAAGGAACGCAGCCGATAGTGGATAGCTGGTTACGTAATTCTTCTTTTCCTTTATTAATTATCCTTAAACATTTTTGCACTGTTAGACCGCGCCAAGCTAACTTGCATTGGATTACTCACCGGGTAGAAGAGCCTACACTAAGAGATTTGCAAAATAGCTGCGGAATTCATTTATGTCTCAGTGAAACGGAGGGCTTCGGTCATTATATTATGGAAGCCCTATCAACTAGGGCGGTAGTCGTCACGGTAGATGCTCCTCCGATGAATGAATTTATCAAGGATCCACGTTGCCTTGTTCCCTTCAAGGACTGTAGCCCACAATTATTAGGAACAAACTATTATGTGGATCCGGTACAGCTTGAGGTGGCTATTAATAATCTAAAAGAGTTACCTATCGAAGAATTAAGGAGAATAGGTTTAGAAAATAGAGCCATGTATTTAAAGAAAACCTACCAATTTACTAACAGCCTGAAAAAATTGATAGATAGCGTTAAATAAAAAAGCAATTTTAAAGATAAAGGGAACTAATGAATGCTATCTGCCTTATTCGTTCAAGCGGCTCCTTGTCTATCTATGCACTTAAAAAAGTATGTTTAAAGTATGTTCTTAAATAAAGAAGAAGGTAATAAGCAGCTTACTCTCTTTTAAGTAACAATATACTTTTTTAAAATGCATGCCATCTTCTGTCTTTATGCTTGCATTAGTAAGGCCATTTCCATTGACGAACAAGCGGCATGTCGTCTCCATATTTAGTGATATATTCTTCATGTTCGATAAGCTTATTATGGATATCTTGCTTAATATAGGCTGCCAGATAGCCTAACTTGGGTACTCGATCGATCACGTCTCCTACAAGGCTAAAGCGATCGATTTGATTGCGCACACACATATCGAAAGGGGTTGTAGTTGTGCCTTCTTCTTTATATCCACGCACATGAATATTCTCATGATTAGTTCTGCGGTAGGTAAGTCGATGAATGAGCCAAGGGTAACCATGATAGGCAAAAATGACAGGTTTATCCGTGGTAAATAATTCATCAAAATCTTTATCAGATAATCCATGCGGATGCTCGGTGGGATTTTGGAGCTTCATCAAATTGACAATATTAACTACTCGAACTTTTAGCTCAGGAATTTGTTGGCGAAGAATATCTACAGCGGCTAGAGTCTCTAGCGTGGGCACATCACCAGCACAAGCCATCACTACATCAGGAACATGTCCGCGATCGTTACTGGCCCATTCCCAAATTCCTATGCCTGCGGCACAATGTTTAATAGCAGATTCCATGTCTAAGTATTGCAATGCCGGTTGCTTGCCTGCAACGATCACATTCACATAGTTTCTACTACGTAAACAGTGATTGGTAACAGATAATAAGGTATTAGCATCGGGTGGAAGGTACACACGTACGATTTCAGCTTTTTTGTTCATCACATGATCAATAAAGCCTGGATCTTGATGGGAAAAACCATTGTGATCTTGTCGCCAAACGTGGGAGCTTAGCAAAATGTTAATCGATGAAATAGGTGCACGCCAGTGGATAGAGGAGGAGGTGGTATGTAGCCACTTAGCATGTTGGTTGAACATAGAATCTATAATATGAGCAAAAGCCTCGTAAGTAGAAAAGAAACCGTGCCTGCCTGTTAAAACATAGCCCTCCAGCCAGCCCATGCATGTATGTTCACTTAATATTTCCATCACGCGCCCCTCGGCAGATAACTCACTACCATCTTCATCTTCGGGAAGATAATCAGCCATCCAACTTTTTTTTGAGACTTCATAGATGGCATCTAAGCGGTTGGAAGCCGTTTCATCAGGACCCATCACGCGGAAGTTATGTAGGTTGTTTTTCATGACATCGCGTAAGAATTTTCCCATGATACGGGTGGACTCAGCTTCAATCTGGCCAGGCTTTTCAATTTTAAGGGTATACTCGTGGAAATCAGGCATTTTTAATTCTTTGCGGAGTAAACCTCCATTAGCATGGGGATTATCTCCCATACGACGTTTCCCTTGAGGAGCTAAAGCGGCAAGCTCAGCGAGGAATCTTCCATCTTCATCAAAGAGCTCTTCAGGACGATAGCTTTTCATCCATTTCTCTAATTGCTGTACATGGGCAGGTTTAGCAGCCATATTGGATAAAGGAACTTGGTGGGAGCGCCAGAATCCTTCAGTTTTTTTGCCATCGACTTCTTGTGGCCCTGTCCACCCTTTAGGAGTTTTAAGAATGATCATAGGCCAACGTGGACGCTCGATAAGTTGGTTTTTACGCGCATCTTCTTGAATTTTCTTAATTTCTGCTATGACAATGTCAAGTGTATGAGCCATATTTTGATGCATCTGATAAGGATTGGAACCTTCGATTACATAAGGTTTGTAGCCATATCCCTCGAAAAGGCTCTTTAGCTCTTCAGGACTGATTCTAGCTAGGAGAGTAGGATTAGCTATTTTATATCCGTTGAGGTGAAGGATAGGAAGAACAGCACCATCTTTTGCGGGATTAAGAAATTTGTTAGAATGCCAGGAAGCGGCAAGCGGTCCTGTTTCTGCTTCTCCATCTCCCACTACGCATGCCGCAATAAGGTCGGGGTTATCAAAAACAGCCCCGTAGGCATGAGAAAGTACATAACCTAACTCTCCTCCTTCATGAATAGAGCCGGGAGTTTCGGGGGCTACATGGCTAGGTATTCCACCAGGAAAAGAAAATTGCTTAAAAAGTTTTTTCAAACCTTCTTCATCAGAAGAAATGTTAGGGTAATATTCACTATAAGTTCCTTCCAAATAGACGTTGGCTACCAGACCTGGACCGCCATGACCGGGTCCTGCTAAGTAGATCATATTTAAATCTCTAGCTTTAATCAGGCGATTTAGGTGCACATAAATAAAATTTAAGCCCGGGGTTGTTCCCCAGTGACCTAATAGGCGCGGCTTAATATCTTCAATAGTAAGGGGACGTTTAAGAAGCGGATTATCAAGCAGATAAATTTGCCCAACAGAGAGATAATTACTTGCCCGCCAATAAGCATCCATTTTATAAAGGTCTTCCTCTGTTAAGGGTCCGCCTTGGCAAATGGTACTAGGAATTTCTCTTACCATACTTACTCCTTAAAAATCCTGTAGTTATTTTATTCATACAACTAGTAATTTATTTAATTCAATGGAGGATTAAAGAAAAGCTGTAGTTAAAGTTTGAGTAAAATAACTAAAAAAATTTTTTTTGACTTAAGCCACTAATAATGAAACGTAAATGTAGGCAAAAGAGAATGAAGGTAGTGCTAACAATTAAAGCCCTTCATTTAAGCGTGGGATGGAAAGATAGACTGAGCATTAACTAAAAAAATAAGCAGAAAAAAAGGATAAATTTCACAATTACTCTTAAAGCTTAATGAAGAAGGGTATAAAAAGAGCCTTATGTAGAAAGATAAGCTATCCTCTTGCTAAACAACCGCTTACTATAATTTATTTGTCAAGCTAATCAAGTAGGCTTATTTTTTTCGCATCTTTTAAAGGTAGGAAGCTGAATTAAAGCTCAGTAGTTTTGTATCCCATCCGCTGTCTAACCTCGTCTCATTTACTTCTTTTCCCTAAGCTAGTGCGGGAAAAGTTAAAAGAAGTTTGATCTCCTATCATCTACCTCCAATCGTGGAGGGAATGAAAAAAACAAGGAAAAGGCTATTGCATCTTAATTAAGCGAGCGATTCTTTTTGAAGCGTAGGTAAGAATAAAATCAGCGCCTGCTCGTTTGATGGACAAAAGGCTTTCCATAAAAGCTTTATCTGCATCTAGCCATCCTTTCTCCGCAGCAGCCATGACCATGGCATATTCCCCACTCACATGATAGGCAGCAAGAGGCAGAAGAGTTTTTTCTCGGATAATAGAGATAATATCTAAGTAAGCTAAGGCAGGTTTAATCAAAAGCATGTCCGCTCCTTCCGCTTCATCTAAAATAGATTCAAGAATGGCTTCTCGGCTATTGGCAGGATCCATTTGATAAGTTTTTTTATCACCAAATTTAGGAGCAGAATGGAGTGCTTCACGAAAGGGGCCATAGAAAGAGGAGGCATATTTGGCTGCGTAGGATAAAATATTAACCTCTTTAAAGCCTGCTTTATCTAAATTTTCACGAATGTATCTTACACGTCCATCCATCATATCACTTGGAGCGACAATGTCAGCACCAGCTTGTGCTGCAAGGATAGACATTTCTCCCAGCATGTAAAGGGTAGGGTCATTGAGGATATGGCCTGACTCGTTTACAATTCCATCATGACCATGGCTAGTGTATGGATCCAAGGCAATATCGACTATTACACACATCTCAGGGATCGCTTGCTTTAAGGCTTGTATAGCTCGAGAGAGTAAATTATGAGGATTTATGGCTTCTTTACCTAAGTTATCTTTTTTTTCTTCAGGAATAACAGGAAAAAGATCAATGGCACGAATACCTAATTGATAAAGTTCAGTGGCTTCTTTGACAAGCAGATCCACAGAGATACGGGAGATGCCAGGCATGCTGGCAATCATCTCTTGGCGTTGATGGCCTTCTATGATAAATAATGGAGCGACCAGCTGATGGGGAAGGAGATGGTTTTCTTGGATAAGAGAGCGTATAGCAGGACTTTTGCGATTACGGCGAGGGCGAATGGCTAAATCGACATGATGGCTGCTAATAAGGGAGTCTGGGAGTAATGGACGCATAAATAGCTTTCCTTAATATTTGGCATATTTTTTAGGCATTTATAACCTTTATAATACGAAAAAATATAGAAGCTGCTAATCCCTGTCAATATGGATGAAATTTATTTTGACCAATGAACCTAAGGAATCTTATGATGGAGCAAACAAATGAGAAATTTGTGAAGGCTTACAACCTCCAAGGTGGGGAAATATAAATCTTTTTAGTAGAATTAAAGCATTATATTCCTGTTTGCTATCGTTCGATAATTTTTTTAAAGCTTAGAGGCCCTTACTTTACTTTTGAAATAAAACGCTTAGCATTTACATAGAAAGCTTGCTTCTTTAGCAAGAAGGGTAGATCCTACCTCAAGTTGTTGTTTAATCTACTAAAAAACCTTATCAAGAAATTAATTATCAAAAACTGTTTTCAAAAGAATAGGTTTTTGCCTGGGCTGGTGGCTAAATTTTTTTAAGAGAGGAGGGAGGATTGACTCTTGAAGCATGAAAAGTTATAGAGGCTTAGCTTTAGTTGTTTTAAGAGGACAATTTTTTGCCATCTTAAGATGAAAAGAGGAATAGGGAAGATAGGCGAACCAGAAAGAATAAAAAACATTAAAAAATTAAAATGATGAGGATGTCATGATACCTATTTCAGTCACTATCTTGACCAAGAACAGCTGCCAATACCTGGCTCAAGTGTTAGATAGTGTAAGTCTTTTTGATGAAGTCCTAATTTATGATACGGGATCTGTAGATGATACTATAAAGATAGCAAAAAGTTACTCTAATGTGCGTGTTATCTTAGCTACTTTTGAAGGATTTGGTCCTACTCATAATAAGGCTTCTGCTTATGCAAAACATGATTGGATCTTATCTTTAGATAGTGACGAACTTGTGACACCAGCGATGATTCAAGAGATTTTAGCAACTTCTTTGCAAGAAAAAGTAGTTTATTCTTTCCCACGCCATAATTATTTTAATAATAAGTTTATTCGCTGGTGTGGTTGGTATCCAGATCGTCAATATCGGCTATATAATAAAAAAGAAACAGGCTTTACTAATGTTCAAGTGCATGAAGCTATCATTGTCAAGCATATGCAACATGTACCTTTAAACAGCCCTCTTATTCATTATTCTTATAATTCTATCGCTGACTTTTTAAGTAAGATGCAGACCTATTCGACATTATTTGCTGAGCAGAACAAAGGTAAAAAAACTGCCTCCTTATCTAAAGCTTTGACGCATGGTATCTTTTCTTTCCTTAAGAGTTATATCCTTAAAAGAGGGTTTATGGGGGGATATGAGGGGTTTATAATCTCTGCTTATAATGGACATACCGCTTTTTATAAATATCTTAAACTTTACGAAGCTAATCGCAAATAAATAGCTAGATCCATTCTCAAGGTTAAAAAAACAGAAAGGTGGAGTTGGACTTTTTAATCTTTATGACAGACGAGAATACCGCTTTTAAACTACTTCTTATGCAGCCCCGTACTTTATAAAAGGACTCTCGTTAAGGAGAAAGATAGCTTGCAGAGGGTTTAAATAGATAGGCTAAGTTTTTTAAAGCGTATAAGAGTGATGCGAGTCTAAAAATATTATTTTCATTAGCCTACAACATGGCTAGCAAAAACCTTTTATTTCTTTTTAGCCCTTCTTTAAATTAAAACAAGGCTTATTATTCCATGGGTGGAAAACGCTGCCTTATTTCCTCTGAAATATTTTCGAGTGGATTTCCTTGTGTTTTAAGGGAGACAAGTTGAGGTAATTGGTCTATTGATGTAGGAAGGGTGTTAAGGTGGTTATAGCTTAAATCAAGGTTTTGCATCGGAAAAAGCTGCCCCATTGCTATAACGAAGGAGCTGAGCTGATTATGACTTAAGCTAAGAGAATACAACTGAGAGAATAGACTGCTTTCCATAGCAAACGAGGCCAATTGGTTGTGGTTGAGATAAAGCCATCCTAGCCGAGGTATCAAACCTATTTCCCTGGGAAGAAAAGATAGTCGATTTTGGTTTAAGTTAAGCGAATATAGCCGCGACAGCTGCTGGATTTCTTTTGGAAGAGAGACGAGTTGATTGTTACTTAAGTTAAGATGTCGCAGCCGATGTAAGTCGCCTATTTCTTTTGGAAGGCAGGTGAGTTGGTTTTCGTTTAAATTAAGGGAAAGTAACTGAAGAAACAGGCCGATTTCTTTAGGAAGACAGGTAAGGTAGTTTTGACTTAAATTAAGGTTTTGTAGCAGAGTCAATTGTCCTATTTCTTTAGGAAGAAAGGTTAGTTGATTTTGGCTTAAATTAAGAGAAGCAAGAGCAGAAAGCATGCCTATTTCAGGGGGCAAATAAGTTAAACCTAATCTAGATAAATCTAATCCTTTGATCCCTTTGCCATAGCTTTCAATCCATTGACTAAAAAGCTTACCTTTTTCTTCCAAAGATAAAAGCTTAACTTCTTCTTGTGCTAAGTATTCCTTTCCTCCAGGAATTTTTTTCCAGATAAGCAGGCGATTAATGTTTAAGAGATAGGAAGAATAGTTAGCAAGTGTTAAATATCTTTTTTCTTCCATTTTATTTTTAAACTCTAAAGGAGAAAGAGATTTAGCTAAGGTAAAAACTTGCTTAAAGATTCGATCCACTTTCTCTGCAGTAGCCAATTTAGAGTCTAATTGATAAATTTTGTCCAAGTGATGAGTTTGCTGCTTTTCATTTCTATTGATGACATGCATAGCCGCTATTTTTTTATAAAGGGAGGGCAGGATTTCAATAGCCACAAGCTCTTGCCATCTTTTACAGATGCTAAATAAAGGAGGTGTGACACATTCCTCTAAGATAGGAATCAGCAATTCATTAGGTAGATGATCAATAGGGGTAGAAGAAAAAGGCTGCATTGTATTTCCTTTTTAAATTTTCTCAAATTATTATCTAGTTTTTTATAAAAAGCATCTAAAAAGTTAGGGCAGCATCTTGGGCTGCTGTATGAAAATAGAAGAAGTTTGGCAGCAGGGACCTTCAGATTATTAGGCAACTAAAGAGAAGGAGAGATTACTGGCAGCCTTTTATATTAATAAATATCAATTTTTATATTTGGCATTTTGCCTTGTTTTGAAAGGATTAACTTCTAGGAGATGGGCGACAAAATTAAGCGCTTATCGCTTAAAGCAGATCGAAAAATTTTTAAAGAAAAAAGAGGATAGTCGGTCTTTAGGCAAATAGCTAGCCGAGTAAAAATTTCTAGGCTTAAAGTTCGAAAAAGGCTAATTTGAGAAAAAAAGTGCAAAAGAAAGAGCTAAGAGCTTTTTAAGAGTAAAAGATACCTCCTGCTACTCTTCATGAAATATATAAAGGTTTAGCCTATCGTTAAAAAACTCATAACCAGTTCAGGCCTTTTAATTTTTTTTGATCGACTTTTATAGAAATACCGCTCCAGCTGTTAAGAAACTTTAAAAGGAAATATAATGCAGCCTTTTTCTTCTACCTCTATTGATAACCTACCTAATGAATTGCTGCTGCCTATCTTAAAGGAATGTATCACACCTCCTTTATTTAGCATCTGTAAAAGATGGCAAGAGCTTGGGGCTATTGAAATCTTGCCCTCCCTTTATAAAAAAATAGCGGCTATGCATGTCATTAATGGAAATGAAAAGCTGCGAGCTCGCCTTTTAGACAAGATTTATCAATTAGACTCTAAATTGGCTGCTTCAGAGAAAGTGGATCGAATCTTTAAGCAAGTTTTTACCTTAGCTAAATCTCTTTCTCCTTTAGAGTTTAAAAATAAAACGGAAGAAAAAAGATATTTAACGCTTGCTAACTATTCTTCCTATCTCTTAAACATTAATCGTCTGCTTATCTGGAAAAGAATCCCTGGAGGAAAGGAATACTTAGCACAAGAAGAAGTTAAGCTTTTATCTTTGGAAGAAAAAGGTAAGCTTTTTAGTCAGTGGATTGAAAGCTATGGCAAAGGAATCAAAGGATTAGATTTATCTAGATTAGGCTTGACTTATTTGCCCCCTGAAATAGGCATGTTTTCTGCTCTTGTTTCTCTTAATTTAAGCTACAATCAGCTGACCTTTCTTTCTAAAGAAATAGGCCAACTAACTCAGCTGGAGGGATTTTACTTAAGCCGTAATCGTCTTACCCTTGTAGCAGGAGAAATAGGTCAACTTTCTCATCTACGGACGCTTGACTTAAGTGACAACCTAATCAGCTGGCTTCCTTTAGAGATAGGAAAGCTTTTTAAACTAGTAAATCTTTATTTAAACTTAAACCGGCTTAATTCCCTTCCATCAGAAATAGGCCAGCTGTTTTTGCTAAAAAATTTTAACTTAAGCCAAAATTGTCTTAAAAGCCTTCCTGCCGAAATAGGCCAGCTCACTCATTTAGAAGCATTTCACTTAAGCCAAAACTCTCTCACTTCTTTGCCTAAAGAAATAGCTCAGCTATCTCGTTTGCAAAAGCTTGATTTAAGTCAAAACCAGCTGAACTCTCTTCCTTTAGAGTTAGGAAAGCTTTTTAGGCTCGAATGGCTATGTTTAAATCATAATAGATTGGATGTCCTTCCTATAGAGATAGGTCAATTGACTCAGTTACAGAGGCTTGATCTAAGCAAAAACCGGCTCAAATCTCTTCCTATAGAAATAGGGCAACTAGCTCGATTGAGGACGCTTAACTTAAGCCGAAATCAGCTAACCTCCCTTCCTGCAGAGATAGGCCAGCTGACTCAGTTATATGGTCTTAACTTAAACCAAAACCATTTTGCTACTCTTCCTGAGCAGTTATGGCTATTAACGCAGCTAGAAGAGCTTTGCTTAAGTCAAAATAAGCTTGTCTCCCTACCTGCAGAAATCGATCAACTGAATCAGTTGGAAGAACTTTATTTAAGCCAAAACTTTCTTATCTGCCTTCCTCCTAATATAGGAAATCTTCCCAAGCTAAAATGGCTTCATTTAGACTATAACCAGCTCAACTCCCTTCCTGTTGAGATAGAAAAGCTATCTCCATCTTTATATGAGCTAAATTTAACGGGAAATCCTTTTAAAACTATTCCTGAAAAGATTAGGCAGCATTTTCAGCCGTAGAGGCTTTGCTTTATTAGAAGAAAAAATGTCTTCTCGCATTTTGTTTAACTATCCTTAATAGTGGAGGTTAAACATGCTGCTCTTCTTTCTCTTCTCAATTTTATGGATATATAGGATGGTATTAAGAAATTGCTGAGGCTTGGAACTTGCAGATTAAGAATGGATAGTGAAGGTAGAAAGAATTACTTGCTCATGTAGAGATTAGGAGAAAACAAAATGTGGGTTGAAAAGGTGTACTTTAGGCTAGAGAAGGAGCGGGTAGAAGCATCTTTATTGCTTGTATCTAAGTAACCCATTTTTTTTATTAGATAAGCCAGCTCTGTGATCAAAGGCTCGTTTGATTAACATTTAAGAGGACCCGAAGGGTTGCCTTTGTGCTAAATTTGAAAGCGAGTAATCTATAAGCTTTTTCAGTTTTATGGTCCTTTGCTCAACAAGATTAAGTTAAAAAGGCTTTTTAAGAATTTGGCTTAATCTTTTATTCGATAAATTTTTTATTTTGACCCCTAAGTCTATGTATAAGCATACATCTTAAGGAGCTTACAGCTTGTTGCCAGAGCAAAGGAAATGCTTTGCTTAAAGTAAAATACAGGGATGCTCTTGTTTTAATTCGGTATAGCAAATTAGATAAAATTAAAGGTATTCAAGGTAGATGCTATTGCACTCACACGAGCAATTAGACGTTCTTTAGTTAATGTTGAGAGCAAAAAGGGTAGCCCATTCCTTGATATTTTTTTACCCTCCTATAAAAGCGTCTACCAGCTTATTAGTGGCCACTAGTAGTACTAAGCAACATAACTAGCTATAGGATGTCTATTTTCTATTCTAAAAAGATTCTAGATTCGCTAAAGCGCAAGAAGCCTATCTGCATTCTTCATCAGAAATTCCAAAAAAAATTATTTATTTAATCCAAAATGACACACTGAGAAAGTTGCTCTATTATCTCTGCAGGAAGAGAGGTAAGTTGGTTGCCAAATAGAAAAAGCTTTTCCAGCTGAGAAAGGCGCCCTACTTCCGCAGGAAGAGAGGTTAGCTGGTTGAAGCTTAAGTAAAGTTCTTTCAACTGAGAAAGCTGTCCAATTTCAGAGGGAAGAGCGGTAAGTTGGTTTTGGTCTAGCCAAAGCAATCGTAGCCGAGAAAGCTGCCCTATCTCAGCAGGAAGAGAGGTAAGTTGGTTGCCAAATAGAAAAAGCTTTTCCAGCTGAGAAAGGCGCCCTACTTCCGCAGGAAGAGAGGTTAGCTGGTTGATGCTTAAGTAAAGTTCTTTCAACTGAGAAAGCTGTCCAATTTCAGGAGGAAGAGCGTTTAGCTGGTTGTTGCCTAACCCGAGATATGCCAGCTGAGGCAACTTTCTAATTTCAACAGGAAGGGAAGCAAGTCGGTTGCTGTCTAGGTAAAGCTCTTGCAGCTGAGAAAGCTGTTCTATTTCAGAGGGAAGAGCGGTAAGTTGGTTTTGGTCTAGCCAAAGCAATCGTAGCCGAGAAAGCTGCCCTATCTCAGCAGGAATAGTGGTTAGCTGGTTGTTGCTTAACCCGAGGTGTTTCAGCTGAGAAAGCTGCCCTATCTCTGCAGGAAGGATGGTTAGCTTGTTGTGCTTCAAATTAAGCACTTGCAGCTGAGAAAGCTGTTTCATTTCAGCAGGAAGAGCGGTTAGCTGGTTGTTGCTTAAGTAAAGTTCTTTCAACTGAGAAAGCTGTCCAATTTCAGAGGGAAGAGCGGTAAGCTGGTTTTGGTCTAGCCAAAGCAATCGTAGCCGAGAAAGCTGCCCTATCTCAGCAGGAAGAGAGGTAAGTTGGTTGCCAAATAGAAAAAGCTTTTCCAGCTGAGAAAGGCGCCCTACTTCCGCAGGAAGAGAGGTTAGCTGGTTGCCATCTAAGACAAGCGATCTTAATTGAGAAAGCTGTTTCATTTCAGCAGGAAGAGCGGTTAATTGGTTTTGTTGCAAGCCAAGCGATCCTAACTGAGAAAGCTGCCCAATTTCAACAGGGAGAGCCACTAGCTGATTTTGCTGCAAGCTAAGCTTGCATAGTTGAGCTAACTGGCCTATCTCAGCAGGGAGGGTGGTGAGGTTGTTTTTGCTTAGGTCAAGCTCTTGCAGCTGAGACAGCTGCCCTATCTCTGGAGGTAAAAAAGTTAAGCCTGATTCACTTAAATCTAGGTGAGTAAAACTTTTATCTTGCTCTTTCATCCATTTGCTTAGTTCTTCTATATAAGCCTTTAAAAGCTCTCCTTTTTGCTTTAAAGGCAAAGCTTTAATGCTTTCTTTGCTTAAGTTCTCTTTCCCTTCAGGCAGCTTCTGCCAAAGTATGAGGCGATTAATATTGAGTAGATAGGAAGAATAATTAGAGAGGGTGAGAGCTTCATTGATGGTATTTTCTTCTCCAAAATCTATAGGAGAAAGATCTTTGGCTAGGCTTAAGACTTGCTTAAAGATGTAAGGGGCTTTTTCTTCCACAGCAAGGGTAGGTTCAATTTTATAAATCTGATCTATAATACGAGCTTGCTCTGTAAAATCTCCCCCTTTGTGAGGAAAATGGAAATGTACTATCTCGTAGTAAAGAGAGCTCATAGCTGGTGAAGAATGGGCTTGAATTTCTTTAACAGGTAAGCTAGATAAAGGAGGTGTATAAAGGGGAGATTGAGGAGTAACCGCAGAAATTGGCTGCGGAGAAACAGCTTGAGTTTCTTTAGCTGCGGGAATAGCTAAAGAAGATGAGGAAGCAGGAGATTGAGGAACAACTGTTGGGAGAGGGGAAGAAGGTCTATGGATTTGCTGTAGTTTTTCTAGCGCAAATTGCCTTATCTTTTTATTTTCGCCTAGCAAATTCTTTGTCCATTTATAGCTTATCTTTTCTTTCTCGGTCAGCTCTTCACTCTCCTGGCTCATCAACTCTTCCAATTGGCTTTCTAGCATTTTCTTTAAAGCTAAATTCTCTTGAATTGGGGGCTCTTCTAAAAGATTGAATAAAAGTTCAGTATAACCTTCCCTAGAATGTCCTGAAGAGGAAAGTGTCTTTTCCTGGGATTTTTCGGAAAGAGGGCGAGAAATAGGCTGAGGAAGTGAAGAAGATGGGTGAAATGAAGAAGAATGAGAGGGGCGTTTAAGGCAAAACTCTAGGTAGGCTTGGGCTTTTTCATAAGTAGGGCTTAATTGTAAAGCCTGCAGTAAAGCTCCTATGGCTGCTTCATGGTCTTCTTGTTCAACATATTCTTTACCTCTTAAAAAATGCTTTTCGGCTTCTTCACTAGGTTCTTTTTCTAAAGGATGAGAGGTGGCTGTTTCAGCCAGATGTCTGATCGTATAGTTGGGTACATAATTTTTGATGGGCTGCCTATCTAAGGGGCAGAGCTTATTACGAGCTAAGCATTGGATGATGGTATCTTCATTAAAGGTATGGCCACAAGGGACTAAGGTAACCGCTTTAGTCATCAACTCCCCTGACACAGCATCTTCTATATTCGCTGAAACTGTAGCTCGAAAGTCTGTCTGTATGCTAGAGGTTGAATTGGAGGGGATCATTTAGGCTCCTTGAGTTTTATAAGTTAACACTTTTTTCAGGTTTAGGTGAAGGTGTTCCTTTTTGCCTAATAGATTTACTCCTCATACTTTTTTTTAGCAAGTTGTTATTTAATAAAGGCAAAAGCTTGCGCCGCTATTTTAAGGGGGAGTTTTGGTAAGATTATTAGCATTTTAAGGGATAAATTTTAAAGCTTTCACTGTGAGGGGTGGAAAAAAAGGAGCCTTTAAAGTCATGTTTTTAAATTTAGGTCCATGAAGATACGACGATGGCCTGAGGAAAAGGCCAGCTGCATCAGCGTTTCATGAGTAAGCCAGGTATGATCCGTAATAGGCCTTTCATACGAAGAGTGAAAGAGTACGGGCTTTAAACTAGCTTGATATCTTGTAAAAGAGTGCTTAACTTGCGGAAGCTCTTTAATATATTGAGTTTCTAAAGACCATTGCAAAAACATCTCTTCCTGAAGACGCTGATAGCTCCAGCCTAGGGGAGGAGTTTCAAAATAAGGAAATTCATGCAAATCGGACATGATTTCACCTTTTTGCCCTCGTTTGACAAGTAATTTATTATCAAATATAATAATAGGAACTGCTCGATATAGATAGCTTGTTTCCACTTTGGTGGATTTAAAGGGTAATTGCTGAGCTGTACTATTCCTATAGCCCTTACAGCTAGATCTTAAAGGACACTCCATACATTTAGGCTTTTTCTTACATATTGTTGCCCCAAGTTCAATGAGAGCTTCATTTTGAATCCAAGCCTCATCCTCAGGAAGGATTTCTAGGGCAATTTTACGTAAATTATTTACGGTTTTATTTTTAGCAAAATCCTCTTTAATCTCAAAATAACGGGATAAGACGCGAATAACATTGCCATCTACAGCTGCAGCACGTTGGCGAAAAGCAAAACTTAAAATGGCCCCCACGGTGTAAGGGCCTAATCCTTTTATTTTTTTTAATTCCTCTTCATTAGAAGGGAGTTGCCCCTGATGATGATTTACAACATATTGAGCGGCTTGATGTAAGCTTCTTGCTCTTGAATAATATCCTAAGCCCTCCCATAATTTGATGATCTCATCAAGGTCTGCTTCAGCAAGGGAAGCGATAGAGGGAAAGCGCTGCATCCATCGATGAAAGTAAGGAATAACCACGGAGACTTGAGTTTGCTGCAACATGACTTCCGATACCCAGACAGCATAGGGAGATGGATGATGACGCCAGGGAAGAGAGCGTTTCTCAGCTAAGAACCATTCTTTAAGTCTTTTAAAATCAATTGAATACATAAAACCTAATAAAATATGCATTTTTCCAATAGAAAAGATGATATTATACGTGATGAGCTTAATGAGGTAAAGATGATAGACGAAGCATTAAAAATTGCCATGAGCGCTCTCGTAAATGTTTTGCGCGAGTTGTTAGCCAATATGGAAGAAGAGCAGTATGCTATTATGGCGCAAAATGCTCCAGCTTTTCAAGTGATCATGAATAGCAGAGAGCCGCTTTTAAATTCTATGCAAGCTTTCAGAGGTGCAATGGTGCAGGAAATCAATAAGTTAAAAGACCTTCATCCCGAGCACGCCGATCTTGAAAGCGATCAAGAAAGGTTAAAAAATTTAGCTCGATTGGCAGGCGCTGATAACATTGAGCTGTTAACTCTGCGGGATCAAATTTTAGCTCTTTCAGAACAGATGGAAAAGCAAAACAGTTATAATAAACTACTTTTAGGTAATCAGCAAAATGAGTCTGATACTGAAAATTATTCCCATCAATACAAACCTCGACTAGCCGCTAGGGTTAAGCCTCAAAAAAGTTCTATTCTCCCTAAGCAGATTCTTCAAACAATAGAAAGAACGGCCGAAGAAAATTAAAGCTTTTAGATAGGTCTTTAATTTTTTAGGAAACAGTCCATAAGTTAGCTCACTTAAAGTCTATTGTAGTAAAGCTTGGCCTTTGAAGGCTGAGGGGACAAGGTTAAGCAAAGTTATGCTTGTTAAGCTTTTAACCCAGATAAAAGTTAGGTGCTTTAGCAAAAAAGTTAATGAAAATTTTAAAAAGAACTTTTTTATTAGAGGATATCTACCAGTTGATGCTCAAGGTTTTGTTTAACAGCATACTGCTTTTCCCATGTCTCAGTAAATAAAGCGATCGGCCGATTGTAACGGTCTTGGACGATTAAGCTGTTACTAGGTTTTTGAAAAGTTTTAATATCACCCAGTAGCCAAGCACTGCATTTGTAGGGTAAGGAAGAAACTGTTGTATCGACACCATATTCATCTTTTAAGCGGTATTGCATCACTTCGAACTGTAGCTGTCCTACAGCAGCAAAGATTAGCTCAGCGCCATATTCGTAAGGTTTAAGAAGCTGTATGGCTCCTTCTTCTGTTAATTGATAAACACCTTTATCAAAGGATTTACGCTTACCCACATCTTTGGGGGAAACATGCGCAAAAATTTCGGGTTGAAAATGCGGAATAGGTTTAAAGTTGAAACCGCCTTTAGTCGAAATGGTATCGCCTACGGAAAATACACCTGGATTAATTACACCGATTACATCGCCAGCATAGCCTGTATCCACAATGGTACGTTCTCCAGCTAGCATGCCATGAGGGCGCGAAAGGCGCACTTCTTTAGCCGTGCGATGATGCTTAACAAGCATGTCGCGCTCAAATCTACCTGAGCAAATTCTTAAAAAAGCCATGCTATCACGATGTTTTTTATCCATATTAGCTTGTATTTTAAAAGCATAGGCACTAAACGGTGCTTCCACAGGGTCGAGCGTTTTTTCTTCTCCATTGTTTAGATTAATTAGGCGCGGTTGCGGAGGCGGGGCAAGATGGATAAAGGCATCAAAAAAAGGTTCAACACCAAAATTGGTTAAAGCCGATGCAAAAAATACGGGAGTCACGTTACCTGCTAAAAAATGCTTATAATCAAAAGGGTTACCAGCCATTTCTAATAATTCTAGCTCTTGCATTAAATGATGGTGAGCTTCTTCTCCCATAAGCAGAACGATTTCAGGGCTGTTTAGAGGATAACGGGTAATTTCAGCTTTTTGCGCGCCACCTACTGATGTTTTTGCAAAAAGAAGCACTTGCTTTTCTAATCGATCGTATACACCCTTAAAAGAAGCTCCGCAGCCAATCGGCCAATTAAAAGCTGTAGATTGAATGCCGAGCACATTCTCTACTTCATTCATAAGGTCGAGGGGATCGCGTCCAGGCATGTCCATTTTATTAATAAAGGTCAAGACGGGAATTTTGCGAAGTCGGCACACTTCGAAGAGCTTACGCGTTTGTTTCTCAACCCCTTTAGCAGCATCAATAACCATAATAGCACAGTCAGCAGCCGTGAGAGTTCTATAGGTGTCTTCAGAAAAATCTTCGTGACCAGGGGTATCTAAAATATTAATCAATGTTTCTTTGTAAGGAAACTGCATGGCCGAGGAGGTAATAGAAATCCCTCTTTCTTGTTCCATAGCCATCCAATCGGAAGCGGCAGCTTTGCGTCCTTTACGCCCCCGTACAATTCCTGCGGTATGAAGCATACCGGAATAAAGCAACAGCTTTTCTGTCAGAGTCGTTTTGCCCGCATCAGGATGGCTGATAATGGCAAATGTCCGGCGTTTAAAAATCTCAGCTTGCAGGTCTACTTTATTTTCTAAGGGGCTCACATCTTTCCAGTAATTGTTTAGTTTAAAATGAAAAGTAGTGTAACATTTTAGCTAATATAACCCAAACATCTTAAAGGAGGAAGTTCCGATAAATTAGCTTGGTGAATGTTAGAGAAGCTTAAGGCTTTCTTTTATTAATTAAAATAATTTAATAAAGGATTGAGCTACTAGAGGCTTAATTATTAAAAGCCCTCCATATTTTTTATTGTATTTTCAGAAAATAATTTATACAATTCTCTGCTATGAAAGTCTGCCAAAACACACGTTATGTCTTTATAGGGAGCCATCTCTTAAATGCCCCGCTTTGGGCGATGTATACTTTATTAGTTTTTATCTTTTATAAAGATTTGCATGCCTCGCCTTTACAGATCACTTTGCTCATTAGTTCTAAGCCTGTAGTAGCTATTGCTTCATTCTATTGGAACTCCTTTGTAGAGAAAAGGCATGACTTGCTAAAGAAGAGCATAGGATGTGCAAGTGTTATAGGACTTTTGCCCTGTTTTTTCTTCCCCTTTATTGATAATAATTGGTTTTATATCTTCGCTTTTGCAGTTTATATGATGGCCAGCAGAGCCATTATACCTGCATGGATGGAAATCCTAAAAATTAAAATTCATGCCGAAGCAAGAAGTAAAATCTTTTCCGTAGGCTCTTCAATTAATTATTTAACTAGCCTTTTCTTTCCTTTATTTATCTCTCGATGGATGGATCACAGTCCTGGCATTTGGCGGTGGGGATTTTTTATAGCAGCAGGAATAAGTTTATTGAGCAATTTTTTATTGGCTACTATCCCTTTGCCTAAAGAGGAACCCCCTCCTCTAAATGATAAGCAGAATTTAAAAGACACCCTCGTGCAGCCGTGGAGAAATTTTATCAAGTTAATGAGAGCGCGTCCAGACTTTGCCCACTTTCAACTGATCTTTATGTGTGGAGGGCTTGGGCTTATGATTATGCAGCCAGCATTACCTGTTTTTACATTAGAAGTGCTACACCTTTCTTATACTGAATTAGTCATTGCTATCTCTGTTTGCAAAGGGATAGGCTTTGCGTTGACTACCCGTATATGGGCTTTGTTTTTTAATAAGATAAACATTTATATTTTAACTTTTTTGATTTGTTTTCTAGCTACTTTATTCCCTATATTCTTGATAACAGCTAGCTTACATTGGATATGGGTGTACGTGGCTTATTTTGTCTATGGAATTATGCAGGCAGGCAGTGAGATGTGTTGGAATCTATCAGGGCCTAGGTTTGCTCGGAAAGAAAATAGTGCTGCCTTCACGGGAATCAATGTAGTATTGGTGGGACTTAGAGGATGTGTAGGTCCTTTTTTAGGAGGTTATCTAGGATTTATTGCTAATTCCTATTTACCTTTAATAGTTGGAGGGTTTTTTTGCCTGTGTGGAACAGGGTGTGCGATCTACAGTAGCAAGAAATATGCAGAGAAGGAACTTTTGTCAAAACCTTCTTAGTAAAAATAGGGGAATCTCTCCACTTTAAATTCTGCAGATAATGGGCTTCCCTCATGAATTGTGGATTAAAAATTTAAGAGGGGATTAATATTCTTTTTGTATAAAAAGGTAGCACTTTTTTTCCCACAATGATAAATGCATTTTTTATCGAAGAAGAGGGGGAGGAACCAAAAAGATCTTAAAAGAAGAAAAAGACAGGCAAATCACTTGTCACAGCTCTATCTCTCCCTTTCTTAAAAGGATAGAGACAAAGAATGCTTGAGAAAAGAATGAGGCCCGGGCTAGATTGCTTTTTTAAAGTCTTTTTTTGAATGGTTACTATTCTTTTTGGAGTAGCTGAGAAATTGCTCCTTGGCCTTTTATACGCAACTTTGATTCGTTAGAAGTTGAGAAATGACACTAATAAATAAGGTAAATTTAATGGAAGAAGATTGTAATTATAATTTCAATGTGAATCCCCTGGAAGAAAAGATTGCTACAGATACTTTAGAGCGTTATTCAGGCTCGACCGTGCAAGATTTTCAACCTTACCTGCTGCTTACTAATTTCCCTCGCTATGTTAGGCAATTTGCTAATGATCGTAATCTACCTATCCTAGAGGGATCTATGTTTTCTGTAGCCCACTCTCCAGAGGAAAAAGTAAGTATCTTGGATTTCAAAATAGGGTCTGCAGCAGCAGCCCTTATCATCGATCTGTGCGCTTTTTTGCCTATTCGTGCCGCCTTGTTGCTAGGTATGTGTGGAGGCTTGAGAAAGCATCATAAAATTGGGGATTACTTTGTGCCGGTGGCAGGTATAAGGGGAGAAGGAACATCAGACTTTTATTTTCCGCAAGAGGTGCCCTCGATGGCTAATTTTCTTGTACAAAAATGTGTAAGTAATGTTCTTGATCGGCAAAATTCCACTTATCACATTGGCATTACGCATACCACGAACAAGCGTTTTTGGGAGTTTAACGAAAACTTTAAAAGCCGTTTAGAAAAAACACGTCCTCAAGCGATAGAAATGGAATGCGCCACCCTTTTTATGGCTAGCTACTACCATAAGCTTCCCCTTGGGGCTCTTCTTCTTATTTCCGATCTGCCTTTAGGTAAAGATGGAGTGAAAACTAAACAAAGCTCTGAAAAAGTTTACCAAGAATATACGATCGATCATGTAGATAAAGGCGTGAAAATTATGCTTGAACTGGATGCGACTTTAAATCATCAAGCCAAAGGTGTTTTTCGAGGAGCAAGGCGCCGCTTTGAGTCCCCTAAGGTAGCCATTTCTGACAGTTAGTAACCAATGCTTTAAGCTACAACTGCCAGGTAGGGGATCAGGAGCTACCGATATTAAAACCTCTTAGCAATTAAAATAATCTATAAATATTTTGTTTTAAAATTTTATAGTAATTTTCATGGGCATAGGCATGGTAAATAAGCTCTGTACTTTCTTTAAGGCTTATGTAAAAGGTGTCCGGGGTCTAAAGAGCGCAGTCTACTACTGTATAGCGATTCTCTTCTGCCTGAGGCAAGCTCCTTAGTAGAGTGCTTGGCAATAAGTAACGTCGACGTTGTTTTGTTGCTGTTAATGCCATTTGCAGCATATATAAAGAGATATTTCCTTCCTTGGAACTGATAACTTGCAAGGCAGCTTGATTGAAATCTAGTCTAGGATTGCGATTATAACCTTTGGCTAGACGAATGCACGATTCTCCCTTGTGCTAAATACACGCCCCCCTTTAGCTGTCATCTGGATGAAAACTTGTCACCCTTAAATGTAGGCTTTTACTTGGATGCCAAGCACTTTAATCGTATGCAAAGCTACCCTAGTAAAAAGCCTAGTCACTCCCATTCCAAATATCTTATCAAGTGTTCTCCTTAAAAATATTCTTCTCAATCTGGCTAGGGAATAGGAGCGTATCTAATAAATGCCCCATCGGGTTGTCTTCAAAATATTCAGAATACATGCAAAGGGGGGTGGCTTACAAAGTTCTCTTCATTAAAGATTGTGCATTTAACAGCTTGTCCATAGGCTAAATGCTTATTCTTTGCCTTGTTGCCTACTGCCTGATCAATAAAGCCAACTCATCCTATATCCTCATATATTCTCAGCTACCCATCCTGAATGGTCAGCGTTTTGCATATCTATTTGCCTATTTCTTAATCTCCTTATTTAGATTATAGAAAATATTTTACTCGATAGTCTTTTAGAACCCCCAAATTATTTTTTATGCTGAAGAATGTAAGGTAGATCACCTACACTCAGTTTATTACCTCTCCTCAGGTAAAGTAACAACATACTCGATCGATAGAGAAATAGAGGTAAAAGATTTGCGCTTTGCGTCAGTTGATAAGGTGAGGCAGGGCGAGTAAAACATTAGAAAGAATTGAGAATTGCCACGATCGTTGGACTTCTAAATTTCCGATGCAGGTAGGAAGCTTAGACTAGCAGCTAAACATTCAGCCTGTTTTTATTGAAGGTTGCTTAAAAAGAGAGGATAGAATTTGAGGTGATAAGCAAATATTATCCTCTCTCATGAAGGGGCTTAATAAACCTAAATATCTTAAGTGATCAGGCAAAAACTATTAAAATATTCCGCGTGGTTAAGATGGCTTCTTAACGATCAAAAACGCCATGTATATTTTCAAAGTGCGCGCCTGCTGCTGTTACCCGGCTGGTTTAATTCTTTCTTGGCCATTTTTAAAGTACTTAGGATTGATCATCTGGCCTGTTACAGCATTCCAATGGGTGATGGTAAGAGAACCATCGGGATTTTCCACATGGATGGCGTAAACAGGTAGATATACTTCAGTTATACGACGAATGCTGAAATCATGGCCAAAAGCGCATTTAGCAACCCTTTCGATTTGAGAAGGAGTATACTTTTCAGAAACACGTTGAGAATAATTGTAAGGCTTAGAAACCAACATTCTATTAAACTTTGTTTGTGGAGTCACAAGGATTTTAGGGTTTTCAAAATGTAATTGCAATAGATTGCCCTTACGGGTGATTAGCTGCTTTTGGAGAGCACTTTCAATCCATGGGTTTACCACATCAGCTTCTAGTTGCAGATCTGCTAGCAAATCTTCTTTCGTGCGAATGCCATTAAATTTGGCTAAAGCGTTAAGTATTTTAAATTCTTCACGTGTGGCCTGTGCATTAATAGCATCTTCAAAACCATGGGTCCTTTCCCATGTTTCAGTGTTTAGAACCATTTCTCCATCTGTTAAACTCCATAAAATTACCCCTTCGCGTGTTTTTTTATCGGCTGTAAATTTAACTTCCATCAGCAAGTAAGGATGATATTTATACTGGGGTTCCTTATATTGATAGCTAGTATCTCCTAGAAGCTCGCGAGAATGAGCATCCATAATTTGCTGGGGAGTATAGCGCGCTTCTAGTGTTTGAAATTCACCATTTTCTACATAGCGACTCACTATATTTTTTACATCTCCCTTATTAGACCAGAGCCACCATCCTCCTCCTAGAAGGATTAAAGAAATGACGAGAAGTTGAATTTTGCGCATGTTGCATCCTATTTTCTGTATGTGTTCGACTTAAAAAATAAAGGCATTTTTGCTTACTTAAATTAATCAAATAAAAAAAGTAGCTTAAATAACTTATTCTTTCATAGATAATAAAAATTCCACATTGCTATTAGTTTTTTTCAGGCGGCCTACAACTAGATTCATCGCATCGTTAGGCGCTAGATCAGCTACAGCTTGCCGTAGTAAATAGACCTTTTCTAGCTCGTTAGGATGGTAGAGAAGCTCTTCTTTACGGGTTCCACTCTTAATAATATCAATCGCTGGATAAATACGTCGTTCAGCTAAACGTCGATCAAGCACTAGCTCCATATTACCTGTACCTTTGAATTCTTCAAAAATAACTTCATCCATACGGGACCCTGTATCAATTAATGCAGTAGCAATAATTGTCAGCGAACCTCCCTGCTCGATATTCCTTGCGGCACCAAAGAAACGTTTGGGCTTATGTAAAGCATTAGCATCTACACCGCCTGTCAAAATTTTCCCGGAATGAGGTTCTATCGTATTGTAGGCACGGGCCAACCTTGTGATAGAGTCTAGCAGAACAACGACATCATTGCCATGCTCGACTAATCTCCTTGCTTTTTCGATGACCATTTCTGCTACTTGTACGTGTCTCTCAGGGGGTTCATCAAAAGTTGAGGAAACGACTTCTCCTTTAACAATTCTCTGCATGTCTGTAACTTCTTCAGGTCTTTCTCCGATCATGAGGACGATAACAATGACTTCTGGATTGTTAATAGCTATAGCATTAGCAATATTTTGAAGGATAATCGTCTTACCTGTACGAGGGGGGGCTACAATTAGTCCACGCTGGCCTTTACCAATGGGAGCTGCAAGATCCAAAACACGCGTGGATAGCTTGTCTTTTGTTGTTTCCATGACCATACGTTTGCTTGGATACAGAGCTGTTAAATTCTCAAAAAGAATTCGCTCACGGGCTTTTTCTGGAGTTTTTCCATTAATTTTATCCACTTTGAGAAGAGCAAAGTATTTTTCTTTATCTTTAGGAGGCCGAATAGTCCCAGAAAGGGTGTCACCTTTTTTCAGATCAAAACGCCTAATCTGCGCTGGGGAAACGTAGATATCTTCTGCGGAAGGTAAGTAGTTATAGTTGGGGGAGCGTAGAAAGCCAAATCCGTCAGGCAGAATTTCTAATACGCCTTCGCCATACAGAATCTCGGCAGGATTTTCTGAAAGCGCCTTGACGATTTCAAAAACCATTTGAGATTTAGTAAGAGATCCTAGGTGTTTAAGGCCAATTTTTTTACTAAACGCGTTTAATTGGTCGATATCCATGCGTTGAATTTCAGCGATTTTAATTGTTTCGCCAGGGGGAACAATAGCTGTCGTGTTGATAGATGGGTGCTGTTGTTGATTCTCTTCGCCCTCTTCAAAGGTAGAGTAGGGCGTCTCTAAATGAGTGTTTTCTGGATCCATTTAAGAATCAGACTCCTAAATTTAATGGGTTAAAATGTTCATTAATTTTTTTGTTTCAATTTCTAAATCGTCTAGGTTGCTATCGTTGACAATAACATAATCAGCCCTATGAGCTTTTTCATCGATAGACAACTGCCTTGCTGAGCGCCTTTCATATTCTTCAATACTTTTTCCTGTAGCTTTTTGAAAACGCTTTTTACTTTTGTCTGAATCAGCTACGACACTAATCACTGTATCATAAAAATTTTCTAACCTAGCTTCAAAAAGCAAAGGAATTTCAGCTACAAATAATTTCTTTCTGATTTTTTGTTGATTAGCTAAATCATAGTGTTTCTTAATTTCATCTTGAACTGCAGGATGTAGGATTCTTTCAAGAGATTTAAGCAATAAGGGTTGTTTGAATACCTTTTGTGAAATTTTAGAACGATCGATTTGATTATTTATGACTATATCGCTGCCAATTAGTAGAATAACGTGCTGACCGAGATTCGTGGTAGGGGAAAGCAGTCGGTGTACAATATCGTCTGCACTTACTACGTAAGCGCCAAACCTCTTAAAGAAATGACAGACTGATGTCTTGCCACACGAAAGACCGCCCGTTACGGCAACTTTAGACAATGCTAACATTCTTTCCAATTTTTGCCAATACTGATATCTACAATCAAAGGAACTTTTAATTTAAAAACATTTTGCATGATTTCACGAACCATAGGCTCTATCGAGAGAATTTCAAAGTCAGGAAGCTCAAAAATTAATTCATCATGAATTTGTATAACCATGTAACCTAATTTTCTTTCTTTGTGAAGCCTTTCATTAATTTGTATCATAGCTAGCTTGATCAGATCGGCTGCCGTACCTTGGATAGGGGCATTGACAGCGAGCCGTTCTGCTGCTGCCCGGATTTGCATGTTTTTGCTATTAATTTCTGGAATAAGTCTTTCGCGGCCTGTAAGAGTGACTGCTTTTCCTAGCTTACGTACCGATTCTTTAACGGATTCTAGGTATTCTTTAACCTTGCTATATTGCTTAAAATACATCTCAATAAAAAGCTTAGCATCTTTAACATCAATCCCTAATGTTTGGGAAAGCCCAAAAGGGCCTTGGCCGTAAATGACTCCAAAATTTACCGTTTTAGCTTGATATCTCATCTCTTTTGTCACTTGTTCAAGAGGGACATTAAAAATTGCTGCAGCGGTTCTTAAATGAATATCTTGATTACTTTGGAAAGCTTCCAGAAGGGTAGGATCTTCACTTAAATGAGCAAGAAGGCGTAACTCAATTTGCGAATAATCTGCAGCTAGAAAGCTCCACCCTGATTTTTCAGGACGGAATGCTTGCCTTATTTGAATGCCCCACTCGGTGCGCACAGGAATATTTTGTAGGTTAGGATCTTGGCAAGATAGCCTGCCTGTAGCAGCTACAGATTGATTAAAGGTACAATGGATGCGATGGGTTTTAGGGTTAACTTCTAAGGGTAGAGTTTCTACATAGGTGGAGCGCAGCTTTTCTAGCATGCGATATTCCATCAATTTACTAGCAATAGGATATTGGTGTTGAAGAAATTCTAAAACTTCGGCACTGGTAGAGTTGCCTGTGGCAGTCTTTTTGGGAGGCTGTATGCCTAGTTTGTTAAAAAGAATATCGCTCATTTGCTTAGGGGAGTTTAAATTAAATTCCTCGCCTGCCATTAAATAAATTTCTTTTTCAAGCACTCTAATTTGGGCAGTAACCTTTATGGAAAAATTCTTTAAAAATTCTTTGTCTAAATAAATTCCTTGCCGTTCCATCTCTAACAAAACTTTAAGAAGAGGTAACTCAACATTATTTAATAAAGAATATAATTTTCTTTCCTGCAGCTGCTTTTTCAATACTTTCTTAAGACGGCATGTGAAATCTACATCTTCACAACAATAGGCCATCACTTGTTCAAGGGGCACTTCACGCATGGTAATGGCTTTTTTGCCTTTTCCAATCAAGGAATCGATGGATATTTTCACTTTACCAAAGTATTCTAAAGAAAGGGTATCGAGAGAATGTTGGCGCCTGTGCGAGTTAAGCAAGTAAGAGGCCAAGATAGTATCAAAGGCAATGTTGGCCACTTGAATGCCGTAAAGGCTAAGTACATGGAGATCGTATTTAACATTATGGCCATAAAAGCCAATAGAAGAATTTTCAAAAAGAGGCTTTAAAGTCTGAACTACTTTTTCAAGGCCCAGCTGACCATTAACAGGCACATACCATGCTTGAGAAGGTTGGTAACATAGACCTATGCCTATCAGTTCTGCTTTTAAGGCATGTATCGAGGTCGTTTCTGTGTCAAAGCAAATTTCCTTTTGAAGCATGAGTTCACCGACAAGAGCGTTCAAGCTTTCTTCATCATCTACGCACTGATAGGCGACCTGTTCGTCGCTTGCACTTAATCCAAGTGGATTCGAGGAGGGTATCTCTTTTTCTAATTCTTTAAGTAAAGAGTTAAAGTTTTTGCTGATATAAAAGCTTTTTAGCTGCTCTTTCTGGCAGGGAATCAAGCGATAGAAGCTTTCTTCACGAGGAATACTTACATGAGTGTTGACGGTAACAAGTTGCTTGCTAAGAAGGGCTTTTTCAGCTTCTTGAATGAGGGTCTCTTGCTTTTTTTTTCCGGGAATTTCTTCCGGGTGGGCCAAGATGTATTCCAACGAGCCAAATTGCTGTAAAAGTGCGGAAGCAGTTTTGGGGCCAAACCCTGAAAGACCCGGAATATTATCGGAGGCATCACCTGTTATAGCTAAAAAATCAATAATTTTATGGGGAGGCACTCCATAAACTGCTTCAATTTCTTGGGCTCCCATGATTAGATTATCTTTAAAAGTATTAAGAATAAAGACTTGATCATTTACTAGCTGACACATATCTTTATCGCTTGTGCAAATATACGCCTTGGCTTGTTGCTGTTGAGAGGCCCATACTGCAATACTTCCCATTGTATCATCAGCCTCTACTTCAGGAATATTTAAAATAGGGATGCCTCGCAGCGCGCAGTATTCTCTTGCCCATTGGATTTGATAAAGAAGGTCAGGGGGCATATCGGGTCGATGGGCTTTATAGTCGGCATAGATACTAGTACGTGCATTAATGCTGCGAGGACCATCAAAGACCGCCACTAAATGATAAGGCTGGAAATCAATAATGAGTTTTGAGACCGAACGGATAAAGCCAAATAAGGCATTCGTGGACTCTCCTTGGTGATTCGTAATATTTCGAATAGCAAAATAAGAGCGATAGATATAGCCCGATGCATCAATGATATAAATGTCATTCATCATAAACCTTTTTAAGACCTTTAACTACTATTCTAGATGAGAGGGGTTTTGAATTTAAATGCAAACTTTAAGAGGAGTTCAGGGGATTCTTAACCTCACCTTAATTTTGCATTTAAATTTTACCTAAAGCAAACTGCTACTTAAATTGCTTAGGTATAAGGGCTTTAAGGGCGAAACATATATTGAAATTGACCTAATAACCTAGGATCATAGGCAGGTGAAATTTGCAATTCATGTTTTATGGGACCATTCAAAGCTTTTAATTGCGTTTTAAAAATTTCGCTAATCCAGGTCTCTTTCTGCATCTGAACTACACGATAATTGGGACCTTCAATACTCATTTGCCTAGCAAGTTGAGAAATAGCTTCGTTTAAAGTTACGTCGCTTTCATCGATATAGCCTAATTCCTTAGCTTGTTGAGCAGGAAAAATTTTGGCTCCATACTCCTGAATCAGCTTGGTTTTATCCAACTGAGGACGGTTAGCGGTCATAATATTTACAAATTCGTTATAATAGTAATCGATAAGTTCTTTATAATTGTTTTCCTCACCTGCATGCCAAGGCCGTAAAGGATTTAAACCATCTTTACCCTTACCTGCATAAAGAGTTAAGGATTGAATACCTAGCTTTTCCAGAAGTTGCGAAATATTAAGGACGGAAGGGGCTATTACGCCAATGCTACCAATAATGCTCGTATCAGTTGCAAGAACCCTATCTGCAGCTGCTGCAATATACATGCCTCCTGAGGCGCACATGCCATCTACAAATGCATAGATAGGTACATTATATTGATGTTTATAAGCTTTAAGGGCTCGATAAATACCATCCGCATCAGTTACAGTCCCACCTGGTGTTTGTATGTGTAGTAAGATGCCTTTAACAAGATTATTCTTAAGGATACCTTCACGTGATTGAATTAACATTTGACTAATATGATGTTGATCTAATTTATCTAAGCCCACAATCCCATTAATATTAATTTTTAAGATGACAGGTTGGCTAGAGAACGCTTCTCTTTTTCCTTCAGCGTTAGCTAAAACTTCAATATTAAAATCCTTTGTAGGTTCAGTAGAGGTAGAGGTATTAAAAGCACTCATGCCAAAAATAATCAATAAAATGGCTAAGCAACCTCCGATTACGGTAAATAAAGCAATTAGAAAAGCACGTAGTGCTGATTGAATGATAGAGTCTTTCATTAAACTTTTCCTGTTAACATTTTTGTTTAAATTTTAAATGGATTCACTTGTTGAACAAGCCAGCTGGTAGCGCGTGCATAAACTAGATAAAAAATTCCATAGAACAAGGAGAGTACGTTCGACAGAGGCGGCGATTAAAGCTTCATTACTTTTATTTGCATAGCGTTCCAGTAGCTTCCTTTCCACAGCAGCATGTTCTTTATCAGCTTCTATGTGTACTGAAAAATATTTCCAATGGCTGGGTTCTTGCATGCCGTAATGTTCTTTTAAACCTTTAATTTTTGAAATGCATATAGAAGGTATTTGGCTCTCATAAGCATATAAAGAAGCAATTCCTTCGGCGGTGCTAGAGTTTTTGCAGCTTTCCATAAAAGTATGAATTATTGCTTGCATACTTGGAGAGGGACGATGGGCCTCTATTTCTTCAGTGCTGGCACCTAATTGTTGCGTAAAACTTTTCCATAAATCAGGATGGTTAGGTAAACCTGCTTCTTCTTCAATTAAATTATTAAGAAGATGGCGCCTTGTGTCGGCATCTTCAGTGTGTGAATGAAGAGCAGAAAGGTAACGAGGAAATGCTTTTACATGCTGATAATATTCTTTGGCATATTCTACTAAACACTCTTTAGATAGCTCTCCTCGGCTCCATGCTTGATAGAAAGGATGTTTAAGCAAATGTTTATCTTGAATTTGATTATCGATTTTACTTAAAAATTCTTGTGTCATGGAAACCCTCTCATTTAACAGAGCAGAGTAATAAAAAAAACAATTTAAGCAAACAAAAGACTTATTTTCAAATTCTAAATTCTTTATTATTTAAGCCATTATGCAGTTAGACAAAATAAATTCTTTGATTCAAGAGCTTTTACAAGAAAATAGCTTTTTACAGGCCATATTAAGTTCCCCACGAGATAGAATTTTTTCTCAGAAAATTACCATTCGCCCTATTTCTATTAAAAATAATTGGAGACTGCAATTTAGCCATCAGCAAAATCAAAAAGTTATCCATAAAAATTATTCGGTAGAAGAAGGAATAGAAAAAATTTTTGAGGCTTTAAAGCATTATAAGCAAGCTCTTTTTTGTACCGTCTCTAAAGATTATCAGATACTTATTAGTAAAAAAGGTGAGGCCACTATCATTCATAAGCCTGCTAGTAAAAAAGCTACTCCTTTACTCAATCACAACCGCTCAAAAAATTATATTCTTAAGGAAAACGAGCCCATTCCTTTCTTGCAAGAGCTAGGTGTGAGCTCTAATTTGGGAAAAGTTTTACCGGGAAAACGCGATAAATTTTGTCAAATCAATCGTTTTTTGGAAATGGTCCAGGATATTGTTCCTTATTTTGCTAAAGATAAAACTTTGCAAATCGTTGATTTTGGATGTGGCAAAGCTTATCTAACTTTTGCACTCTATTACTATTTACATTTTCAACTCAAGTACAAGGTGCAAATTACCGGATTAGATTTGAAAGCTGATGTTGTAGTCCAATGCCAGAATTTAGCCAATAAATTAGGTTTTACTCATCTGCATTTCATACAAGGGGATATCAATGCTTATATGGGAAATGAACCGATAGATTTAATGGTCTCGTTACATGCTTGCGATACAGCTACCGATGCAGCCTTAGAAAAAGCCGTGCGCTGGCAGGCGCAAGTAATTATGGTAGTTCCTTGCTGCCAACATGAGCTATATAAACAGGTGCAATGTGAAAGCTTAGAGCCTCTTTTATCCCATGGCATATTAAAAGAGCGTTTTTCTGCTTTAGTGACTGAGGCAGCGCGCGCCAAGCTATTAGAAATTTTAGGTTACAAGACTCAAGTTATCGAATTCATCGACATGGAACACACTCCCAAGAATCTACTGATTCGTGCGATTCGGCAATCAAGCAACCAGACTCGTCACGCTGAGCTTTTAAAGCAATACTATCAATTTAAAAAAACTTTAGAAATAAAACCTTTTTTGGAAAAGTGTTTTATTCAAGAGTTGATGTCTTAATATTAAATTAATATCAATTTATTCTGAATTTAAATAATAACAATTAAAATAACACTTAATTTATTTATATAAAAATAAAATGAGTGCTATTTTATGGTTAATCTTTTTTCGTGGTCGCAATTTTCAGAAACCTGTCTTAGAGGTGAATTAAAGTCTTCAGCTTTAGATAAGAAAACCCTGTCAAAAAGTTTGGATGTTTATTTAAAGACTGAGCTTAAGATCGAGCTTTCTCTCTCTGCTGCTAAAATTTTAAAAAGATATGCTTTTCATAAAGCTGGAATAAAAAGCGGGCAGCAAAAAAATTTAAGTTCTCTAAAGGCTTGTCAGGTGTTTGAAAATTATAATGAACTTTTAGGAAAGATAAGATTCGAATTTGAGTCTTTGGGCTTTGTGAAACCCATTAAGCCTGTTGGTTCCAAAACAATGACTTGGCTTTCCATCTTTTCTTCAAGTATTGCTAACAAACATTGGGAGCCTAAAATAAAAGCTAACATTCAAAAACTATTTGATCAAGCTTACAAAATAAACCTTATTAACAAAGTGGTTTTTAAGAAAGATCCCCATATCGAATTGGAAAAGCTTATTTCCCTAGAATTAGTAGGCAAGCAATTGGCCTATTTTAATCCTAAAGAGGGTGAGCGGTTCCAAATTCCTTTTGAGGGTAGCATGGTAGAGTATGAAGCAAGTGAAATCCGTCTATGGATGGGAATGTACGCTTATGGTTTCAAACCTGTAGATGAAAATGAAAAGGCGCCACCTATTTTGGCTTTTTCTGGAACACGTATTGGATTATCGCAAAGAGGTTTTTTAGCCACATTAGCTGCCGACTTTGATCCTCGTGGGGTGGGTTATATTGCTTATGCAAGGGGAAAGCAAAACATCACTCAATGGTTAGAACAGAATAAGAATGCATTGGTAACCGGCCATAGCCTAGGCGGCGCTCTTGCACGCTATACAGCAATAGATAATCCTAGCTTAGTTCATGGGGTTTTCTCTTTCAATGCTCCAGGCATATCGGCAACCTATGGGAAAAAATGGGATGAGCTTAAAACAAGGCTGCCTCATCGCCGTCCGCATATGTATAATTTCCACCATAGTGAAGATAAAGTTCCTACGTTTGGGCAGCGTTATATCGGAAAAAATTATCAAGTCATCTGCTCAGTAGAAAAAACTGTAAAGCAGCGCTTTACTGCACAGTATACTATCCATAATAAAATGTTGTTTTGCAGAAAAATTGCTATTCTTTGCAAAGCTAATCCTAAACCAAGCCTATCTTTAAAGATGCAAAGATTTGTGGGCATCATTCCCTTTATCTTTTTCATTTCCTTACTTTTTATTAATCGAGCGCTATTTGGCCTTTACGATTCTAGGCCCTATGCTTCAGTTTTTGGACCCTTGCGATGGGTTTGGCGTCAATTAATCACCAGCCAATTAGCTATAGAGCAATTGAATAGTGAGTATTTGCAACCTAAAGGGGCCGCTACTGCGGCATGAAAAAAAAGCTAAAAAATAAATGAGAGGCTAGCCAGCCTAGGTAGCGATCGAAAGAATAGGATTGCTGTTAGAGGAGTTTTTACCTTTTTTGCTTGCAGTTTTAGGCTAACAAGAATTATGATCATCTTTAATTTTTTTAGCCGATGTGGCGGAATGGTAGACGCGGTAGACTCAAAATCTACTTTAGGCAACTAAGTGCTGGTTCGAGTCCGGTCATCGGCATATCCCCGGAGACATTTTCAAAAATGAAAATATCTCTGGGGTTTTCTTTTTGTAACCCACTCGTTTTCTGAAGGATAAGCTGGATTCATTCCTTCGGTTCGATACTTTCCATCTGCAAAAATCAATTTTCCTGGAAATATCGAACCAAGCATTTTCCGTTTCACATCCAAGGGTGTCATTTGGAAGTAAATATCCATGTGGGTCAAAAAGGCTAATTCCGTAGCGGCTATACTTTTCAAAAGCCGTGTCAGTAAGTTTTATATCTTCCATATCGCGCTTTAATTTCTTAATCTGGTCTTAAGTATGACGCTTAAGGCGTTTATAGGAGTCTACCTCTAATTCACCAGTTACAAATCTCTGTTGATCAAACTTGAGCAGATTGGCTTCGTGACTGGTTAGTTGACTCTTCAGTTTAGCAAGCTTTCGAACTTTTTATTTTATGTTTTTGCTAGCTAACCATTCATTGATCCTAGAAAGCAAATCATCAAAATTCTTAGGGAGAGTATTCTCATCAATCTTTAAGCCGTTCAAGTAGCTTTGCCAAAATGTCCTCAATTGCGGTAATTCGGCTATTTTATATACGATAGGAAGCTTTAAAGCCGTACCTCTATGCTCAAAAACTGATTCTATAATTAATTTTAAATTGTGAAAAGAAGCAGAAAACTCGTTGAGGATGAGTGAATGCACATCATGAAAATCTTTCATGCGACTGTTTAAAAACCCACGATAAACAATGGTTTCTAATTTTTCTGCAAATATGAATTCTTTAGGATAGCAGGAAAGATTCACGCTCGATTCAAATATAGCTCCTTTTGCGCCCTTAAGCAAAGGAATCGAATATTGAATTGGTTCAACAATATCTCCAAAACCAATATCGATTGAAAGCTTGCGCTTAATTTGCCCAAAGTAAGCCATTGCGCTGATTTCAGCTCCAGAATAACGCATATGAGGATGAGTAAGTTGATCCACCTTAATATTTTGGAAAGTAAAGCCATCATCGAGTTCTATTTTTGAGACTTCTTCAAATATAAGAGAAAGATCATCAACTCTGTTGCTAACTCCATTGGCAAGAAGATCTAAGTCTTTAGTTTCTCGGCCTAGATTAATGTATTTAGACAATAATACGGCGCCTTTTAAAACAAATCGCTCTCTATAATTCGATTTTGCTAAGCGCACAAGAAATCTTTCTAAAATAAGGTTTTGCTAAAGGTCAGCTGGATCCCGACGTGTTTCTTTGGCAATCACTCGCAAACGAGCTTTAAGAGATTTTTCTAGATCAGCAGTCATGTGGTATAAGCCAAAATATAAGGGTTGATATTAACGCGCAAAATGTTCGCGTATTCAATTAATTTCGTTGAATCAGGCTTTATATCCGCTAATGTAAAATATTGCCTTAATGCCTTAAGAGCGATTTCTTTACTTAAGTAACGAAAAGCATCTACAATTGTTCGCTCTCTATCAAAAATATGAACTGTGTACTCTCCCATGGTGAGTGTTTCCTTTCCAAGGTCAGTATTACGCATTCTCACAATATGAGCGTTAGGACGTTTTGGTGAACGTCTTTGATTGGGGATGGCGATCCAAGCTTCACGCATGATTTGATCTGTTAGGTCGTAATAACAAAGAGCAGAAATGAGACAGATCACTCCTTCTGGAATACTAGCTGCTGTAAAAGCTAGGTTTTCCCAGTCAAAATCTACTGTTGGTTCATAAGTGGAGGATCGGTAAACCCCTGGACAAAGTTTTTCCAGGATACCATTTTTAGTTAAATAGATAACAGACCATCTTGGAATGCCTTGATTTTCCGCTTCTTTAAGAGTAAAAAAAGGCCTGTTTAACAATTTTTCTAATTTATCTTCGTATTTTTTCATACTTGCGATTCTACAAAATGCACTCATTCATGTCAATTGAGTACATTTTGGGGAATCTATTCAAAAATAAACCAGAAATACCCATTGACAAATGCTGGGAGTTGCGTTTATCAACTTCCTTTAAAATAGAAGAGTCTTCTTGGAAGAGAAATCGTAATGATAGGTTTTTTGGTGATTAATTCAGTTTCCATGACCTATTTGTTCCCTAATGACGTTTTTGGAAATCCTTAAAATTCATCAGCAGAAATAAGTGAGGAATAAGGACCTCTGGTAAAGCTTTTAAAGTCTTTGAGTACAGCTTTTTTAGTATCGTTGTCTTTCCTAATTAAAACTCTTGTATGTTCAATTCGAGCCTGCCTATTATCTAATTCCTTTTGCAACAGAGGGAGTGTTTGTAAGATCAATCGTGTTATAATACCGTGCGAATGGTAAGTAGGAGGTACAGCAATTTGCTCTAATTCTAAGATTACTTATTGGCGAAACCCAATTTTCTCACTCCACTGGATATATCCCAAGATTTCTTTCTCAGCGGCTGCGACGAACAGCTTAATTCGAGGTTAAGCATTAAAGTTACATTTAATCCATTCCTCAGATAGAGCCTGCCAAGGAAAAGCTTTCCTGTGTACTTGGCTTACCTCTAAAATGTCCTCCGAATCCATCGGTCTAATTTGCATATGCAGTTGCCTCATCAAATAAGCCATTCATAATCTTTTAAATAAGCAACCGTTTGTGGGAGTGATTGCTTCTCCAGTATAGCTAAGTATTCTTCAGAACTTTTTGGAGGTTTTTTCAAGCTTAATCTGGTTTCTTGCACTGCTTTCATAACTTTGCTGGGACTCAAATCGATTAGATGTCTTAGAAATTCGTCAGGGTGCTGAGCATCAATCCCATATTTGGCAACAGCTGATGGAGGAAAATCCGATAAATTATGGGTCACAATAGTTTGTGCGTTTGCATTGATGGCTGCTTAATACCTGTCGATCATCTGGATCTGGTAGCTTCAAATTGCCAATCAGCTCTTCATAGTCAAAGACTAAACAATCTTTGACATGTAAGTCCATTTTGGTTCGTGTCATTTCCAGACGCTCTTCAGTCAAGTCCGATCGATTTTTTAAAAGGCTGCGCATCCATTCGCAATGAATATCTTTTGTCCATTTCGCTTGATAAAGATCTGTTAATGCGAATCGCATCAGAAGATCTCTTAGAGGAGCTGGATACAAGACGCATGAGTCATAAATCACGATAAAGCTAGCCATTTAATATCCCATATCCAGGTTTTGTGCTTCTTCAGCCAACTCATCTAGAGTTTTACGACGTGCTGCGTCAATTTTAGCCTTATAATCCATTAAATCTTGGAACAGAATTCGGCGTCTTGTCCCTACCTTACGAAAGGGAATTTTTTTTCTTCTAGAAGTCGAATCAGATAAGGGCGTGAAACGTTAAGTAAATCTGCAGCTTCTTGGGTTGTAAGTTCCGCATGCACAGGAATTAACGTGATTGCATTTCCTTCTGCCATTTGAGTGAGCACTGTCATCAACAGCTTAAAGGCTGAAAAAGGCAAGGTAACCGAACTCTGTTGAGAATTATCAGTTTCAAGTAGGATTTTAACTGTTTTTCCTTTCTGCAAGTCCATGGAAGAAAGGATACGGCTAGAAGCTCGAGCTAATTCTACCTCGCTTTCGCTAGGCATAATAGGCTCAGGTAAGTGAAAAGATTGCATGACCATAGATACTCCTATTAAATGGTCTTCTATTCTTATAATAGCATTTATTCGCAATGTAAGAAATAATCGAAACGAGATTGGCAGTAAGGTCATAGATGGTAAAGCTTTTTGGTTTTTTCGGACCACGCTAAGTGAGGGAGGGTCTTGCTATTGAGTAATGGGTATTATATTAGTTCTATTTATATTAGGGAGATAAAGGAGAGCAACTTTTTCTTTAAGTTCCCATCAATACTAGTAAATCCTCTCTAACCTTAGAAGGAACCTCTCCAGGGCGAAGGAGCCGAACATCTAAGAAGGCTTGAAGTTCATAGAGCTGTTTCATTCCTTCGATGAATTGGTTCAAGAACGCTCCGGTGCTGGGCATATTCCAGGACACTTCTCTAATATAAGGTAAGAGCCAAATCGGAAGAATTATTATGGCTAAAAAAGTTTTATCTACCCATGAAAGGCTTGCTCAAGATCCAGCTCGTAAGAAAAGGATTGGTGAAGAACACCAAGAGCTTTTATTATCTGAGTTGATCATTGCTTTAATAGAGGAAGATCATATTTCTGTTAGAAAGCTTGCCAAAGTAGCAGGCTTATCACCTTCTATCGTTCAAGACATCCGATCAGGCAAAAAGGATCACCTAACGCTTATATCCTTTGCAAATCTCATTTCTATTTTAGGATATTCTATTGTATTGGAAAAATTGCAGGATAATTAACGTACACCAAGAAAGTTATGAGCTCCCGGTTTGAGTAAGCACATCTACATCATTGTAATTAAAAAGCTTGAAAATATTATTTAATCCCGATAAGTTATCATCTTTAACGGTGCTTTACCCTTAGAATTGATTTAGGAGTTGTTTTATGATTAGAAGTTCATATCCAATACTTGACGAAGCTTTTTGTGCTATTCAAGGCTTTGCAGGAGCTCATCTTGTAAATGCCATTAAAGGTGCAAAGATTCTTAATCCTTCCACTGCAGCTATATGTTTTGCGGGTATTGCTTTAACAGAAAAGGTTGTTTATGAATTAAGTAAGCGTGTTATTCCTGGATCTACGATACTTTTAGGTCCCATCCCTATCAGAGCTAAAAATATTGTATCTTATAGTTTAGCTACCTATACCACATTTAAAATTATGAAATTAGCCGGCTTAATTTTAGCGATACCAAAAGGGATCGTAGTTATAAGTGCTGTCTGCTCAGTAGCTTTGGTAATAGGTGGTATCGCAACTATTATAAAACAGCCTTCTAAATCTTTTGATCAACGTCTACAATAGCATATTGCATCTACAACATGCACTCTTTACCCATGCAGCTTAAGGTGGTTTGTAACCTAATATCTAAGTCATCGGTTACTAGGGGCCTTCCCTAGTCTCTTATACAGCATCTTTGACCCGCCGTTGGCTTGTCAAAGTTCGTGGCGCACACTCATCAGCATAACTTTTTAAGCCCTAGGTTCTTCCTATTTTTAATTTGCTTTCATTTTATCTAAAGCGTAAGCTTTAACCCCTTCTTTGATTCAAAGAATAAAAGAATTTTTTAAGAAGATTTAATGCCATATTCCTCTAAAATTTTTTTAACTTTGCTGACGTTATCTCCTTGGATTTCAATATCTGCATCCTTGATTGCACCTCCGCACCCAAGCTTTTTTTTGAGATGAGAGGCTAGATGAATGAGCTCGTTAGAAGTCATATTTAAATTTAAAATAGTTGTTAAAATATTTTTACCTCTTTTGACTAAACGGATCTTTACGCCTTTCGGAGGCTTTGAAGAAGTTGGTTTGCTGGGTACCCATTGTCCTTCAATTGTAAAAGGCATATTTCCTCTTTAAATCAGTGTTAGATCAAGGTAAAAGCTTTTATTCTAAGCGCCCTAAACCCTTTTGGCGGCTCTTTTCAAACATCCATTTAAAAAGAAAAATAGAAAATGTTAGGTAAATAACGTTCAAAGTTAAGCTATAAAAAAGGTAGATATAAGGGAAGGGTTTTTCATCTAAAATACTTCGCATGCCCTCGAAAATATAGGTGGAGGGCAGGAGCCAGGAGATTTTCTGGGCCCATGCGGGCAAGATATTTACAGGATAAAATACAGCACTGAAAGGCGCAAATAGAAAACCGATCATCCAAGCCAACATTTCGACTTGATGGCCCCAGTAAATAATAATACTGGCGGCAACAAAGCCGAGGGTCCATCCAAACATAAGTAGCAAGATAGCAAAAGGAATAAATGGCCATCCCACGGTAAATACGTTTAATGTATAAAGTAAGTAGACTGTAACTGCTCCAAAGGCTACTGTTAAAATTAGCTTGCATAAGCAGAGTAATATCGTTCCTATTATCCATTCACAAATCTTTAAGGGAGTAGAAAAAAGGTTAACTAAGTTGCGATTCCAGAACTCTTGAAGAATATTTATAGAAATATCCACCGATCCACGCCAGGTCACTTGCCAAAAGATTAAAGCTGTCATAAGCACCAAAGGAAGATTGGCTACATGATTTTGATGTTGTATCCACCGTGAGGTTAAGCCCCAGAGAAGAATATCTACAAGAGGCCAGTAAAAGATATCGGATAGCTGGTTGGGTCCTTTAATCGCATTATAATAATAACGAAAGAAAACACCTTTGATTCTACTAAAGTTCATTGTTCTTCTTGGCTATATGGTGAAAGAAATCATCGAGAGAAGGCTCTTTTATTTTAATAGTGGCATAGTTTACTCCTTCTTTACTTAAAGCATGCAGAAAAGCAGGAATTTTATCTTCTTCGATGAGAATTTCGATATTTTGATGATCAACACTATATTTAAAACCAGCATTTGCAGCTACTGCTATGGTACGATTAAGGCCTGCATGTACGCATAATTTAACGTGAACGGCTGAAATGCTTTTAGCTAATTTTTCGGGAAGATCGTCAGCAATGATTTTACCCTCTTTAAGGAAAATTGTACGATCACAAACTTCCATGACTTCTTCCATTTTATGAGAGGAAAAAAGGATAGAAAGCCCCTTTTTATCTCTTTGTTCAAGAAGAAAAGAACAGATGTCGCTTGCTATATCAGGATCTAACGAAGCGGTAGGTTCATCTAAAAGCACTATCTGAGGATCAGTAAAAAAAGCTTTAACTAGCATGAGCCGAGTGACTTGCCCCGCAGATAATGAAGCTACCCGCTGATTCCTCTTTTCAAGGATTCCAAAGCGTTCTAAGAGGGGATCAAATTTTATAGCACTTTCCTTTCGGGTAAGACCATAGAGTAGACCAAAGACTTCTAGGTTTTCTTTAACGGTTAGAATCCAAGGAAGACTGGTGTAGGTGCTGGCAAACGAAACCTTCTCAAGGATTTCTGAACGAGTTTGAGCAAAGTCTTGTTGGAAATAAAAAATAGCTCCCGAAGTGTAGGCCAGTGTACCCAAAAGCATTTGAATTGTAGTCGTCTTGCCTGATCCATTAGGTCCTAGCAACCCTAAAATTTCTCCTTTTTTTAAATCAAAAGAGATTTTATCAATCGCTGTAAAAGGAATTTTTCCCGGGTAAATCTTTGTAAGATTTTGAACAGAAAGAACATTAATCATATAAGCTTTTTTATTCCCTCACATTAACTAGGATAATAACTTATATCACTCTTTAGGCTTTTCCCTCAATAGAGAGCAAAGCTTCCATTTTTTTAAAATGATTGCTTGCTAAAGATTATAATTTTTTTTATACAGGGTAAGTTTGCTATGTTTGCTGTAAGCCGAGTGCTTTTTTTTCAAGCGCTAATTTTAAAATATCTTAGAGATTCTTATCATGCTCATAGTAGCTTTTAAAATGCTAATAGGAGATAAAGCTAAATTTTTAGGTCTTATATTTGGCATTTTTCTTTCCAGTTTTCTAATTTGCCAGCAATCGGCTATTTTTTTAGGGCTAGTGGAACGTTCCTATCGACTCATCACAGACATACCTACCCCAGAAATTTGGGTGATGGATCCAGGAACTGAGCATATAGATAAAATACGCGAAATGTCTGACAGCCAAATCGATAAGGTTAGAAGTGTTCCTGGAATCCTTTGGGCAGCCCCGTTGTCGATGACCTATTTACCTTTAAAGCTTTCTAATGGGTTGTTCCATGAAGCTCAAGTGGTGGCAATCGATCAAAATTCTCTGTTAGGTGCTCCTCAACATATGGTTAAAGGGGTGGTGGAAAGCCTGCGACACGAGGGAGGCATTATTTTAGACCAACATGCTGTTCAAAAAGCTTTAGTGACTGATGGGGCCGATGGTAAACCTTCTTATCTTAAGCTAGGGGATAGTTTGGAAGTAGCTGATCAGTACGTTGTCGTTGTGGGCATCGCTCAATTAACCTTAGGCTTTTATCCTCAACCAATTATGTATATGGCCTATCAGCAGTATAAAAATCTAACGCCTTTTAAAAATCGTCATTTAGGTTTCATATTGGCCAGAGTACAGCCTGGAGAAAATGTCGAAAAAGTGGTTCAACATATAAAAGATCAAACTGGGCTTTCAGCTTTCACTCGAGAAGGATTTAAGTGGCGTTCCATCTGGTATTTCTTAGGTACAGGCGTGTTGATTAATTTTGGAACCACAGTCCTTTCAGGTTTTTTGCTAGGCATTGCTATTGTAGGTATTATGTTTTATATGTTAACGATTGACTCTTTGCCCTTTTTTGCCATGCTCCGTGCTCTGGGCGCCACCCCGCTTACCATAGCTCAGATGATATATTTCCAAGCTTTGGTCGCAGGAATCATAGGCTTTGGGCTAGGATTAGGGGCTGCAACTTTAGCAGGTCAAATGATTATCTTGTCGCAAGGTACGATTGCATTTCTATTTCCCCCCTTAATTTTATTACTTGCAGCTTTCACGATCGTTTCAATTAACTTATTGGCAGCCCGGATATGTATCCGCAGAGTTTTGAAAGAAGATCCTAAAATTGTAATGAGCAAATAGACAAAAATATGGCACAAGAAATAGCTGTTAGATGTCAAGATGTAGTAAAAAGTTATGGCACTGCTAAGATGCAACAGATGGTCCTAAAATACTTGACCGTTGACTTTTTTAGTGGCCAGTTAGCTTTTTTAATGGGCCCTTCAGGATGTGGCAAAACAACCTTTCTTTCTATCATAAGCACCATATTAAAAGAAGACAAAGGAAGGATCCAAATCTTTGGAAAAAATACTCGCGATTTGAATGAGGAAGAGAAAACTAAGTTCAGATGCGAAAATATTGGGTTTCTTTTTCAAAATTTTTATTTAATGCCCTCTTTAACTTGCATTGAAAATATTGAATTACCTCTTTTATTACAGAATAAGTCTAAACAAGAAGCAAGAAATCGTGCCTATGAAGCTCTAGCAGATATAGGTATTGCTCCTTTAGCCAATCGATGGCCTCAGGAGCTTTCAGGAGGTCAACAGCAGCGGATAGCTTTAGCTAGAGCTCTTATCCATCAACCTCAATTGATCATTTGCGATGAGCCTACCAGTTCTTTGGACCATGCAAACGGATTAATCGTGATGAATTTATTAAAGACGCATGCCTTAAAATCAAAAAATGCAGTGATTGTAGCTACCCATGATAAAAGAATATTAGAGTACGCTGATCGCATCATAGAATTGAATGATGGAATAATCGAGAAAATCTATTAATTTTTTTAAGATTTTTTAAGGGAGAATGAGAAGGTTTTTTAATTTCTTCTCACTTATAGCAAAAAGCCACTCCCGAGCAAGCTGTGGAGCTTTACAAAGAAGATGAGCTAAAAAATAAAAAAGGTTGTTTAAAGACTGGTGATAGCCTCTATGAAGATAAGAAAAAGAGCTGTTTTTTTATAAACCTTAAAAAGGGCCAAATAATAAGATTATTTAAAAAATGGCAAGGGGATGAACCAAAAACGAAAATATTTCATAGTTTTAGCTTTATTAGCTTTTATAGGGCTTTTAGCAGCTAACTGGATGGTCTTTTTTAAAAAAGAGCCTAAAATTCATTACTTAGAAGATCCTTACTTACATTTTATTGCTAGAAAAAATGCTATATTTGGTATGGGCATAGTCATTCCAAGAAGCGAAGAGGTCGCTATCCGAGCTTCTAATGAGCGAAGAATTGATAAGGTTTTTGTTAATGAAGGTGATAAAGTAAGCCTAGGTGATCCTCTGCTTCAATTAGAAAATAAAGAATTGCTTCATGAGATGGCAGCAAGCGAAGCAGCTTTAGCAAAGGCAGAGACGCAATTAGAGCGCTTACGAGCTCTTCCTAGAAGTGAAAACCTAACATCTCAGCAAGCTCTTCTCCATCAGTCTAAAGTAGAACTAGATGAAGCCGAAAGGCAACAACGATTAGCTCAAGATCTCCTAGCTAAGCAGGCGATAAGCCTCGGAGAACTTAATCAAAAGAATTATCTTGTAGAGGTAGAAAGAGCCAAATATGACTATTTAATGGCTCAACTTCAGCAATTGAAGGCAGGTGCTTGGCAACCTGATTTGGATGCAGCAAACTTTGAGGTGGAGTATCAAAAGGCTCTTTTAGAGCTTTCTCGCCAGAAGTTAGATGATACTTTAATAAGAGCTCCGTTAGAGGCCACGGTATTAAAGGTTAACATTCATGCGGGTGAGTTAGCTCAAGCCTCTAAAGCAGAACCTTTGATGATTTTAGGGGATATTGAAGAGTGTTTTGTAGAGGTGTCGGTTAATGAAGATGAAATCTCTTATCTTAGGCCTCACCAAGAGGCAATAGGTTTTTTTAGAGGAGAAAATCATAAGCCTATCCCTTTAAGTTTTGTAAAAATTAAGCCTCTGATGGTTCCTAAGAAAAATCTTACGGGCTCAATTATGGAACGTATAGACACGCGAGTAGTGCAGCTCATTTATCGCTTTAAAACCTCACAGAAATGTTTTTTTGTCGGTCAAGTAATGGATGTTTTTATACCAGATTCTAGAAATGACACCCACCATGAATAAGTTTTTTTACCTCAGCCTAGCATTAATAGCGATGAGTGGTATCTATACTAGCTGCCAGAGGATAGGCCCTGCTTATAAAAATCCTCAAATAAGGCTGCCTGATCACTGGGAGATAGGGCAGGATCAGATCTTACTTAAGCAAGTGCCTTCAGTGGTCCAAGAAGAGGATGAGTTACCTAACTGGTGGGCAGCGTTTCACGATGCGGTGCTTGAGAGATTGATCAATAGAGCTTTAGAAAATAATCCAGAAGTTCATATTGCTTATCAACGCCTTCAAGAATATCAAGCTTTATTGTTAGAATCTAGAGCGGATTATTTCCCTATGGTTCATATGGGCATGGGTCATACTAATGCAGTCTCTCCAGAAGATGGGATTCTTTTTCAGCAACCAAGCTTGATCAATTACTTAAAAACCCAAAATGTCAAAAACCAAAGACGTTATGATTTCTTTCATCTGGGCCCTATGGTTTCCTGGGAAATTGATTTGTTCGGAAGGCTTCGCAGTGAAAATTTGGCAAGAAAAGCAGAACTTGGGGCTTCCCATGAGAATTTGATGGCTATTCAACTTTCAATTACAGCAGAGATCTCAAAAGCATATCTTCGATTAAGAAGCATTCAACATCAATTGTTAGCTGAGGAAACCTATCAGCAAATTCTGCAAGCCCGAGCTAATCTTTTAAAGGAACGATTAGTACTTAATCATTCCTCTTTAGACTCAATCGCTCAGGTTAAAATAAAAATTTGTGAAAGTAAAAACGCCATCTCACAGTTTAAGAAATATTTCGAGCAATATAAACACCGATTACTTACTTTGATGGGAGAGACCCTATGGCCTTTTGAGGAAAATCTTTTATGCTATGCGCCTATGCCTCGGCCTAAGGTTCAGGTAGCTTTAGGGGTGCCTTCTGATTTATTGCATCAGCGCCCCGACATACGTCAGGCAGATCGCGAGCTAGCTGCTGCAACTTATCGTATTGGAAGAGTAATGGCCGAGGCTCTACCTCATTTTGCCTTAATAGGGAGTATTGGGGGAATGAGTAAGCAGCTCGCAGATATTTTAAGTTTTAAAAATTTGTATTGGCTATACGAGCCTTTAACCTCTTTTCCTCTATTCGATGCAGGCAAAAATAAAGCCACCGTAAATGTCTATAAAGCGCGTGCTAAAGTGGCTTTTTCCCATTATCATCAAAAGCTTTTAAATGCTGTGGAAGAGGTTCAGCTTGCTTTACATTCGCTGCAAAGTGAAGAAAAGCGGTTGGCAGAGAATAAAAATATCTATTCATATGCTGCTAGTTCTTTAAAGAGAGCGCATCTTCTTTACCAGCAGGGCATAGGTGATTTCGTTGCCTTTAATCTAGCAGAGGACGAGGCTCATCGACGGAAGATGCAATGGCTTGTAGCGGAAGAAGAATATGCGTTAAGTTATGTGACTTTATGTAAAGCCCTAGGAGGCAAAGCCAATTAATTCAAGAGGGCTCTTAAATCTTCATTTCAAGCCTTCTCTTGAGAAAGTAAGAGATTGAGCATAAAAGAGTAGATATTTATGGTTAATCGATAGAAAAAAGGTAAGCTGCTTTGCTTTTTAGTTGGCCTTCTAAGAAATAAGGACTAACCACTAAAGAGACTTTTAGCTTGCGGCGGCTTCTTCGTGCACAATGCTCGTTTTCTCTTCCTCAACGTTACCTTTATGGGGAGGTCTTAAAGGAGGGGTGCTTTTATCTTTTTTCAGCAAAGCTTCTTTTTTTCTTCTATCTCTTTGGCTTAACAGTTTTTCTTCGTCGTGTTGATCATCTGCAGGCCTAGCTTTTGCTTGTTGAAGAGTTTCTTCTTCTGCTTGGTCAGGAGTGACAGTTTCTGGCTGTTCCTGAGAAGGAGAAAAGTTTTTCTTCCACATCTCCTGAATTTGTTGAAGAGCAGTTGCCTTTTCCTCATATTTTTTGAGTTTAGCTTGTAATTCTTTATCTTGAGCCAAAGAATCGCTGTGTTGCAGCTGATAAAGGCGTTCTTTATAATACTCTACAGAGATCTGCTTAGGTGCTTCTAGCTTGCTATATTTTTTTAATATTTCATTAAGGCTACCAGAAGAGGTGGTGTTTAGAACAATAGCTTCTAATTTTCCTCGAGCCTCTTTTTTTGCTTGCCCCAGTCCTAAGTCAAGCGCATACTGCCCCAAGCGATTCAATTGATCATCATTAAAATGCTGCAGATATTTATGACGGCGGCCATCAGTCTGCATATTACTAGGAAAGAAGACTGTAAATTTTAATTCTTTACCTCCTACCCGGAGGATTTTTACCGCACTTTTTCCGTCGGAAGATATGTTAAAGCCCTGAAAAATCTTTTGTTGAGATTCTGCAGGCTGTTGAATCATAAGGCTTGGGCTAGCTTGATGAAGAGGATTAACCATAGAAGCTCCACGAGTTAAAAATAAGCATTCAAACACTATTATACTTGTTTATATAAATTAAGGATATAATTTTATTATGAACAGTCTTTTAAATATATAATAGGAAATTATTTCTTTCCGAATAAGAGAAAAGAATAAACTTATTCCGGTTTATGCAAGCGATCACGAGATAAGCTCAGCTTTAGATAGGATTCTGCGGGCATCTGCAAGGTCAAAATGTTTGCAAATATCTGCTTTTCTATTTCTTGCACACTTTCTGATTTGCATTATCTTCTTATTATCAAGAGTTTAAGTAGATTTCCTCCCTATGATCGCTTATCTGTTTATAGATATCCATAACTGATAGAAATCTTGTGTCGTAAATGATCTAATCACTTGGTTTGCTATAGTAGGGCATATACTAGCTCTTATCCCCTAAGCTATCAACATGGCTCTTGAGATATTCAAAATTTTGCTATCTTATTCATCTCCAGGGGGGGTAGAGGTTAACCCTGCTCGCTGATAGGCTAGCTGCCTAGAGAAAAAATCTTCTTTCAAGCTTCTTGTAGAGCTGCCTACCTTTATCATTTTTTCCCTAGCCTTGAATAAATTTTGAAGCATCATTTTTTAGTGCCTCTAAGGTTTGTCCGTCTCGCGGCTTTAGTCTTTCTCCTCTTTTTGGAGACATTAAAAGATTTATACTCTGAATCTAAAGAGGTTGGTCAAAAAGGCGGGATAACCAAAAATAAAAAAGTTAGGTTTTAAGGTTAAGGAAAGGTAAAGATCTATTGAGAGCTAGGGGAAGGCTCCTGCATCATCAATAAGTTCGATATTTTCAATGCCCTCTAGCTTACGTAGTTCATCAATTATTTCTATAAAGTGAGCTTGGGAAGCAGCCTTGAACAATAAATGAAAAATTTCTTTATCTCCTACTTTTTCTATTTGTAGGCGGCTAGAATCATAACGTTTATTTAAAGTGATTAAAATCTCTTGCAGGGAAGCTAAGTGAATAGCACCATTTTTGGCGCCAAACCGTAGACCTACGGCTCGATTTTTTTTGATAAATCTTTTTTCTAGAGGTTTTATTCCAGCAAGGATGACTAGAATAAGCAAGGTTGTGCTAACTGCTGCCAAGTAAAGCCCTCCTCCAATAGCTAGACCAACTGCCGCCACGGCCCATAAGCTTGCTGCTGTTGTCAGGCCGCGGATCACATTTTTTAAAAAAAGGATGGTGCCGGCTCCCAGAAAACCAATTCCGCTAACCACTTGGGCAGCTACGCGTGAAGGATCTAGATTAATTAGCCCTTCATGCACGACTTCATGGAAAGCGTACTGGGAAACAAGCATGATAAGGGTAGATCCTAGGCATACAAGCATATGCGTGCGTAGGCCAGCGACCCAGCTCAATCGTTCTCTTTCAAAGCCGATTAAGCCACCCAGCAAGCCTGATAGCAAAAGTCTTAAAATCATTTCCTCTGCAGGTAAGGCTGGAAGCATAAATATCTACCTTTAGTATGTTTACATTTGTTGATTAAGACTGATTGGATAATATTTTATCAATACTTTCAAGAATATTTTGATTTAAGCTTGTTTTTTTGCATAGTTTTAGAGGGAATATCATATAGACTACCGAAAGAAAAGGTGAGAAAAAGGGTGAATAAGGCAGGTTGCGTCTATACGATTTGACTTGATTAGAGCCCTAGCAGCTAGAATAAAGAGAGGAGATAAAAAAAGAAGAAATTGCTGGCAGTTAAAGTTTTCATAATTAGCCACTTGGTTACCGTGCTCCAGCTTGTTTTTTGAAGGTTTTATCCTGAAGGGTTGCTAATAATTTTAATCCAGGGCAGGCTAAATCCCGTTGGCCTAGAAAGAAGATCTTACGTTGCAAATTTTTTTATAAGCATGCAATCATGCTAGGATTATCTATAGGGCAGGTGAAAATAATCTTAGGAATTATATCGCTTAAAAACTTGTGAGAAAGATGTCCAATTTTCTAGCAAGTTTTGCTCTCTCAGTAAATTTTTTATACTTGAAAGCTTAAAGCGTCTATGTTTAGCAAGTCTCAAGCGATTAGCTTTCTAAAGTAGATACCAAGCTACAAAAATTTAGTAAAGCCTGTAACTTAGTATCTCTTTAGAAAAAATTGCTGCTTATCCTTTAATTTAAGGCTGAGGGGTACCCATCATCCCATAGCCGGATACCATAGTAATAATAAAAAGGATAAGAAAAACGATGAATAAAACTTTGGCGATAGTAGCGGCTATGCCTTCAATACCTCTGAAACCCATTAAACCTGCCACGATAGCAATAATCAAAAATGTTAATGACCAATATAACATATATATCCTCGCTGTTAGTTTTTATCATCCTAAGATGGTATATAAAAAAATTCAGTTTTTGTTTTAAGCATTTTCAAATGCGTAGGCCTTTACTTAATATATTTCTAGCTTTGAATTTTTTTAAAGGCTAAAAATTAAGACTTTTTGCATGTCATCGAGAACTTCTTTGCTTGATGGCTATCTTGCAAGGGCTTAGAGACATTTTAATATTAAATCAGCCTACCAAAATAACTTAGGTCTCAAATTTTAAGTGAGAAGCCTTTTCTAGAAGAGAGAAATTTTCTTCTCATGTGAGCTATTAAAGATAAAACTTTAGATTCAAGAAACGTTGAAGGGGCTACGAATGAACTTGCAAGCAATAAATGCTATTCTTCTTTAGCCAATTTTAAAGCCTTCTTCAATTAAGCTTGATGGGGATTGGAGCAGCCTCCTGCATGAGAATTTAATGTTTTAGCAATCATGTAGAGAATGGTTATAAATGCGTCTCGGCTCTTAAGGAGCTGAAGAAATAAAGTTACGGGGAAGGGCTTTTAAGTCTGTAGATAAAGACTATCTTTTTATCTTGCTATTGGAAATTAAATACCTTAAATTTTGATAAGGACTTTTTTAGATTACCCACCTAAAAACTAGCCTTCCGCAGCCTATAAAAATTACAGAATAAGCATAATTTTATAGCAAAGAGTGCGTGAAAAAAAAGCTTGGCTCCTAGCTTAACTTTGCTTTAATGGTAAGGAAAAATGCTAACCACTGATGTTATTTTAATCCACATAAGATCCTTTTTTGTCGCATCCTCAATTAATAATTTTACCTTTAGCTGGTTGCATTTGGCAAGCTTGCCTTTTAGCATATTGCCATAGTTGTTAGGTTTTTAAAGAGCTAGATAGTAAGGAAATTAGTGATGTTGCTATAGCTAATCCGACCCTCTAAAAGGTAGGTGGGCGTAAATACTCCTAAGATCCTAAACCAAATTCTTTTCCCTGTTTCACTAAAAAATATCTTTTGTAAAGTAGATTTTTTTAGCTGTCTTGTATTTAAAATAAGGGCGCGAAAATAACCTCTTCTTGACGAAATAAGAAAAAATCTCTAAAAATTCAATTTTAATTTTTGGGGAAAAATTTTAGGGATTTAAACTGTTTTTTATGAAGAAAGATAGATGCTTATTTAATAAGCTAAAGTGCCTTCTCCAGGAAAAACAGCCTCTCAGTAACAATCAAAGAAGTTAAAGAATTTATATGCAAATCACTCACCCGCTAGGCCCTTTGCAGCGCGTTTTCCATCAAGAGCCCGTCATAGAATCTGAAGGCTCTGACAGCGATGTCTCTTTTTCACCTTTTACAGAGCAACACTGCGCTACTCCTTCTTTATCTCCTCTTTGCCCCCAAATATGGCCTCAAATGCCTATGAAAAGCACACAGGAAGAAAAGCTTTTAAAGGAGCGTTTAATAAATTATTTAGGCCAAGAAAAAGATCTCCTAGGAGAAACCATAGCCCACCTTCATGCCGAATCTTCTCTTTATACTGCCAAAGAAAGAAATAAACTGGCTAAGCTTGTGCCTAATCTTAAGTTACCTTGGTTTATAGTCACGGAAGAACAAAGAAAGGAGATAATTGAACAGGGAATAAGCGTGGCTTTCTACCCACGTTTACAACCTTTTCATAGAGTCTTAGCTACTATTGCAGATACTATCACTTCAATTACCACTCCCTCTTTTAAAGATAAACTAAAAATCTTAGAGACCTATTATACTAACTTTATAACCCAGCTCCTTGAGGCTTCCACCTTAGAGAAGCGAGAAGCTTTACTAGCCTTGAAAGCCCAGGTCTGTGGAGATTCTGTGGGTTTTCTTCTCCTCGATATAAATAAAGCTCTTGCTATGCTCTCTATGGATGATCTAGGGCTGCCTTGCCGTACCAATACGCATGGTAGGCATGCAGTTGCTTCTTTAGGCGGTTTACATTGCAAAGGTAATCCTAAAGCGGCAATTATTTCTGATTATTTGAAGCCGGCTTGGGAGTATGCTGCTACTTCTTTAACCCAAGCTTTTTCGCCAAAATCTCTAATTGCCGCGCCTACCTCTTTCCTTAAAATTTCAAATATTAGGATTTTCAATTGGCACGCCTCACCAGATGAGGAAGCCAAACAGATCTTTAATGAGCAATTATGGCAAGGCAAAACCTCTTTTCAGATCTTTAAAGAATACCCTCAGCTTACAGAGAGATTATGTAAAGCTACTGACTACGAGTCTTATACAGTGCAGGTGGGCTATACAATAGGTCATTCTCTTGAAGCCGAACGCCCTCCAGCAATTTTGCTCGTAGACCTCATCAGTATCTTAGAAATCTTTGATTTATTATGCGATGAACTAACGGCTGAAGAGCTTATTGAAAGCTGGCCTTATTTCTTAGAAGAAGCACATAAGCCTTACTCATCTGCTCCTGAAAAGCTTTTCCATGCTTATAAAACATGGGTGGAGCAGCTGCCAGAAGAGTTGCGTTTAAAAGAATTTTCCTGCACAGGAGATTTTAGCTTAAAATCTGACGAGCAAGGCCTGGACATTTTTCGTAAAGACTTTTTAGAAAATAAGGAAGAAAATAATTTTTGGCAGCTTTTAACCATACTAAAGTTACATCCTACGCTAGCTGCAAATGCTTCTTTAGCTTCTTTAGTTGAGCTACCTTTAGCTTTACGCTGGATCGCTAAGCTTTTTCCTAAAAAATCTATAAAAGAGCTTTTTCGTCATCTTCCACCTTTATTACAAAAAATTGATAAAGAGGCTTTTAGCAGCTTAATCCTGGCCAGTCTCTTTATCCTACCTAATGATGGCAAAGCCGATAACTATATTGTAGAACTTGTTTGGAAAGATCAAGAGCTAGAAGGCTTAAAGCTTGTCTGCATTGATAATGATCAAGCTTTTGAGCCTGCGATTATTCCAGCAGAAAAAGGGCATGAAATTCATTTAAAATGCCTGCCTCTATTGCTGAAAGGATGCATGGACCAACCTATTGCCCCCTTAAATAAAGAATTTCTAAAAAATTTAAACCCCCTCGATTTTTTGCTGCACTGGATTAAGCGACTAGACCAAAGAAATCAACAATATAAAAGGCTTATTCTCCAAAAGCAGTTAACAAACAAAGATTTTTTAGATGAGACAGCTGAAAAAAAGTTGGATATTCCCCTTTTATTGCCGAAGGGACTATTGACTATATTTTTTAAAAAACTGCAGCTATTGCAGGATAAGCTTAAGCAAGATTTAGTCACTCACCATGATCTTTTTAAGGTTTTAGAGCCGACCGCCTTTGCCTGCTACCAAGTTCTTATGCAAACACATGCCAATCCACTCGACGCCTTACTATCTCTGCACCATCAAAGCACAACTGTTGAAGCTCTGGTCGGCTCTGCACATTTATCTTCCCTCAAAGCTTTACCGTATCTGATCTCCCTTGAAGAAGAAGTGGGTGCTTTTTTATCCTCATTAGATTGGTCCAATCGTATTCTTACCCAGCTTACTCCACTAAAAGCTGTTGCTAATCTTTCGTTTTGTCCGCCTTTGCCTCTTTCCTTGGCACAAAAGCAAAATTTGTTGTTTACGGCTATCGACCTAGGTAGGGCTTCTTTGGTTAAGCTAGCTCTTCAACTAGGAGCTGAAATCAATCAAGCCGATGAAGCAGGACAAACAGCTTTACATAAGCTTATGCGCATCTATCACTTACCTAACTTGGAGGAAGCGCAGATTTTCTTAATCGCAGAACTTTTGTTGGCACACGAAAAGCTTGATCCTAATGTTTTAGACGGACAGAGCTCTCCTCCTATTTTTCCTTTAATTAACCGTGCCTCTTATGCATCTTGCCGCTTTAGTGTTTTATTAGCCAAGCTAGTTAAGAGGGGAGCGGATTTGGACTACCCAGATCTTCTTCGTCAAGAGGAGACGCCGTTAGAAAAAGCTATGGCTGAAGACAACCTCTTTATATTCATTGAGCTAGCTAAAAATGGGGCTGGTGCTAAAGCCCATCCCTCTAAGATTTTAAAATTTGTTAATAAACATGCCCATGACCCTCATCTCGAGCAAGTTCTTTCCTGCCTTGAAGCTCAATTACCAGCCTTCGCTTACCTACGCTCTCTTGCTGTCTTTACTTCAAGAGCTACGGGTCAAGGATTTGAATGGGAAGGCGTCGATTCCGGAAAAGCAAAGTTACATCCCCACGTCGTGCAGCAACTTCCGCTTGATGCAGGCTTAGAATTTTATAAACTTCCTCGTACATATGGACGCAGTGCTGTTGTAGCGGTTAGCTATCTGCATCGTAAGCTTCATTTTAAGCCTTATCCTGAGATGGCAGGAATGGAGTATGCGGTAGGAAGGCTTCATCGCTTGATTATTGGGCATGGCGTTCCCGAGACTGAATTATTCAAATGCTACAATATTCGTCATCACCCTTATCCTCTGTTAGTTTCAGAAACAAGTGAAGGAAAGAATTTAGATGAGGTCTTAAAAGCAGGCAGCACTTTAACCAATCTAGATTTGCATCGGGTGCACAATATGATGCTCTTAGCTATGTTAGTTAATCCGGAGGATGGTAAACCCGATAATTACATCTTGCAATCCTTTACTAATCATCAAGGTGAGAAAAAAGACCAAATCGTAAGTATCGATAACGACCATGCTTTTCTTCCCTCTTTTTCCAAGGATGGAAAACTGAAAGTTAAATGTATCTTATTTTGCTTAAATCAAATGCACACTGCTCTTCATTCTGAAACGAGAAAACTTTTCCTAAAAATTAAGCCCCTAGAAATATTGCAAACTTGGCTAAAGAATCTCAATGAGCAGCAGCAGCGCTATGAGAGTCTCTTTAACGAAAAAGAACGAGATTATGTGTATGCTTATAACAAGCAAAAACCTGTGATTTCTATTCTTTTGCCTCCAAAAACTATTGTTAGAATTTACCAAAAACTTACCTGTATGCAGCATGCTATAGAAAGCAATGCCGTGATAACTCCTCTAGAACTTCTCTTCCGCTTAGATCCTTCACTGGGAAAATATTATGCCCACCTTTTGCAAGATACAACAGCTTCTCCTTACGAGCGCTTTCTGAAGGGACCAGGACATTTCTATGATAAAGCTCAGCAATGCTTAGTAACTAGTAGTACTACCAATTCACTTTTAAAATCAAGCAATATACCCGCTAAAGATCTAACCAGGCATGAAAAGCGCTATTTGCCTCAAGAGGCTTTAAAAGAACTAGAGATGCTGATCAGCCAAAGCTGTCCTCGCCATCTTCAAGCGGTCGCCGCTGCTATAAAAAAAGGAAATATCGAACCTTTTCAAGAACTTTTAACCGATGGCTTACGTGAAGCTGCCCTAGCTTTCTTAAAAATTTCTAAGCAAAAGCAAGAGCTAGCTTTGCTTAAAGCTATGGCTGCTTCTTCTTTCAACAGTTTGTCTTTAAAAAATTGTAAATCTTTAGATAGATCTCTTTTAAAACGGTTATTAGAAGCTTCTAAGGTTCTTACCAAGTTAGATGCTAGTCATTGCGATGCCTTAAAATCTTTTTCTTTTGTAGAATTGCCTTGCTTAAATTATCTTGATTTGTCTAATTGTAAGCGTCTTTCTAAGCTGGCTTTAAAAGCTCCCAACTTGCGTTTTCTTGCTTTAAAAAATAATGCAGCATTAACCTCTCTACAGCTAGAAGCCCCTTCTCTAGAAGAGCTTGATTTAGAAGGATGCGTAAATCTTCCTGCCCATCAGGTTGCATTGCTCATCGAGACCTATCCACGTCTTAGAAGTTTAACGTTACCTCACCGCGATCCTTCCTTGCTAATGCGGTACAATCTCCCTCCTTCTTCTTTAGCGATTACCTTGCAAGTTAGAGCCTTATTTGAGAATACTCTTCGCACTCTTCAGATTACCCAAGAGCTTCTCTCAGAAGAAGAATGTAAAGCTTTAAAAGAGGGTCTTAGGCTAAATTCTTCGCTTCAAGAGGTAGACCTTTCCGGCTTTCCAATAACTTATCCATTTGCTATGGCTTTAGCACAGGTCATAGAAAATAACCAGACGCTCAATCGGCTGAGCTTCTGGGGTAATGAGATAGCTTATCCGGCAGCAATCCCTTTAGCAAAAGCTCTAAAGGGTAAACCTTCAATTACCCATTTAAGACTCTATGATATACCGTTAGACTCTCAAAGTATCATGGCTTTTGCTGAGGGGATAAAAAGTAATTCCTCGCTTGCCATTCTTGAACTTAGTGATAATCAACTAAATGAAGAAGGATCTATCGTTTTTGCTAAAAGTTTAGAAAGAAACTATTCGCTCACAGAGCTAAACTTCTCTAATAATCAACTGGCAGATGGAGGCGCTATTGCTTTAGCTAAATCCCTAAAGGGCAAGACCTCAATTACTAAGCTTGTTCTCGAAAATAATCGCATAGAGGATGAAGGTGCTCTTGCTTTATCTAAAGCCTTAAAATACAATCCTTCAATCAGCGAGCTTATTCTTAAGATTAACCTGATACGCGACAAAGGCGCTACTGCTTTAGCTAACCTTGTGGAAAGCAATAGGTCGCTCACTCATGTCGATATTTTGCACAATTTGGTAGACGATGCGGAGGTTATAAAATCCCTAACCTCCTTATTATTAAGGAATAAGAATACTCTCATTTAAGATAAATTTTCGCTTCATTTTATTATCCTCCCTTACGTAAGCCAGGGTTTCTTTTGTAAATTTTCGATTTTCTTCCATAGTTCGCCTTCTTGGGTAGGCTTCATAGATTTTCGCTAGACCCCCACTTTTTAAGAAAAGGGGAATTTCATTAGAGATATGTTTTTTCCCTAGCGCGTTCACTATTTTAATCATCCATTTTTTTCGTAGCAGAAGTTTGGTGTCGATAAGATGTTTATCCTTTAGCTTCAGGACACCTACTATCAAATTGGCCAGAAGGATGGTAGAGTAAGTACTTAAAAGATTGATGAAGGCTGGAAAAAGCCCGATCTAGCATAGTAGGAGCACTCATGCTCCCCAATATATTTGGGAAAGCTTCTAGCTGCTAATCATTAGCTTAAATTTGCGCAGGCGTAAATATAACATTAAGGGGCTTAAAGTTTAGGAGTTAATCGCCTGGTAGATTAATTTTTGTCTTCGTTGGCCATATAGCCATTTGCCAGGAGCAAGAAAATGTAACAGCGTCTACTTAAGTAATCTATTGTTTGTACAACTGGACAAATCTATCTCACTTATGGTAAATTGTTATCTATTATTTAAAAAAAAGCAGAGTTTAAGGAATTTTTATGGCACAAATTAGTACAAATGAGTTCAAAGCTGGGATAAAAGTGGAAGTGGATGGACAACCTTATACAATTGTAAGCAATGAATTTGTTAAGCCCGGCAAAGGACAAGCTTTTAATCGTGTGAAATTAAAGCATCTTACTACAGGCCGTACGATTGAGCAGACTTTTAAATCAGGAGATAAAGCAGATGTGGCCGATGTAGTTGAAGCTGAAATGCGCATGCTTTACAAAGAGGCCGATGGGGTAGTCTTTATGGATGATAAAACATTTGACCAGGTTAAAATCCCTTTTGTAAGCATAGGCGATAATGCTCAGTGGTTAATGGAAGATCATTTGTATTTTATAGTATTTTACAAAGGGCAGCCGGTTACACTAGAACCTCCTACTTTCATCGACATGATTGTAACTGAAACCTCTCCAGGAGCGCGAGGAAATACAGCTTCTGGTCGTGTGTTGAAGCCTGCTGTGGTAGAAAGTGGCGCTAAAATTCAGGTGCCTATCTTTGTGGAACAGGGTGAAAAAGTTAAAGTTGATACGCGCACTGGCGAATATGTTTCTCGCGTTTCATAGATGGCTGCCCAGTTAAATAGAGTCAAGATCCTTAGGGATCGGGCCTACATGCTAGCCCAAGCACGAGAGTTTTTTGCCAAGCAACAAATCCTAGAAGTGGATTGTCCTATTCTTACTCAAGGGGCTTCTATTGATGCTAATATCGATTTAATTCCTGCCCGCTATGCAAACCTTGAAATACGCTATATGCATTCTTCCCCAGAATATGGGATGAAAAGGCTTCTTGCAGAAGGAATGAGTGATATTTATCAGCTATCACATGTTTTTCGTGACGCTGAATTTAGCTGTAAGCATAACCCTGAATTTATGATGGCCGAGTGGTATCGTTTAGGTGTCTCTTATGAATTTATGATTGCAGAAGCTTTAGATTTTGTTCGTCTGTTCTTGGGTCCCTTGCCTGCTTACACCATAAGTTATCGTGAAGCTCTGCAGGAATACGCTAATTTAGATTATGTTAAAGCTTCTATTCCTGATTTGATAGAATATTTGCAGAATAGAGGTATTCAACCCTACGTCCAGATTGAAAAAGAAGGGAAAGATGCTCTTTTAAATCTTATTTTAGCTATGGTGGTTGAACCGCAATTAGGAAAAGATAAGCTTTGTGTTTTGACTGACTATCCTGCCACCCAAGCGGCTCTCGCTCAGACAAAATGGCAAAATGACGAGCAGATCGCGGAACGGTTTGAGATTTATTACGCCGGCTTAGAACTTGCTAACGGCTATCATGAGCTGGGAGATGTAGGTGAGCAGCGTAAGCGTTTGATGGAAGCAAATCAAATAAGGGATAGTTTAGGCAAAAATCAGCTACCCATTGATGAAGCTTTTTTGGAAGCCTTAAAAAAAGGTTTTCCTGATGCTTGTGGCGTTGCAATAGGTTTTGATCGCTTGATGATGCTACGCCATCAGGCTTCTACGATTGCCGAGGTCATTCCCTTTGCTTGGGCTACAGCTTAAGAAATTGCCGCTAGATCTATTGTTTGGCCATTGATAGGTAGACCTTATTATGTTTTATAGGGCTTAAATTTGTTTAAGGCTGTCGCAGGAGGACGCAATGGATAAAAATAATGATAGTACCCAAACTTCTAAATCCTTACCTTGGTATAAAGAAGGCTTACGTTTTCAATGTACTGAATGTGGTAAATGCTGCACAGGCTCGCCAGGATACGTATGGATAACAGAACTAGAGATGCAGGCAGTTGCTAAGCTGTTAAAGATGTCTTTAGAGATGTTTAAGAAAAAATACACCCGTCAGCGCGAGAATCGATACTCACTAATTGAAAAGAAAAACTTTAACAATGAATATGATTGTATTTTTTTAAAAGATAAAAAATGTTCTATCTATCAAGAACGCCCACGGCAATGTCGCACCTTTCCGTGGTGGAAAGAGAATCTTGCTTCGGAAGAGAGTTGGAAAGCAGCGGCACAATATTGCGAAGGCATCCATGAGGAAGCTGCCCTTGTTCCTTATGAAAAAATTGAACAACAACTCCACCTCAATCAAAATTCATTGATACAGAAAAGCTAAATGCTTTTATTTAAGATTGCTGTTAGGTAAGCTTAAATAGTCCCACCTTTGCTATTGGCTGATCGATGCTCATTCATTAAATTTTTTATCTTAGGATGGAACTATCATCAATCATAGCTGGTGCCAGGGTGGGTAGTTTTTGTGATCTGCTATAAGCTTTTTCTATAACTTCCATCTCCATGGCCTATAGATATCCAATGAAAAAGCTGGTATGTTCTATAAAAAAGCACCTCATAGACTTTTCTAATGGCTTTTATAGGACTAGTTTGCCTAAGCAAGCCGCTAGACTGTTTTTATATCTAGCTTGCCTATTTTGCTTTTTCCATGTATATGAATACCTCTAAAAAGCAACTAAAAATAGGCATAAAGCTTAAAGGAGACCCTACCATGAATCCTAGCTCATCTATCACCCTTGAACATCTACCTAATGAAATACTTGCTCCTATTTTAGAAGCTTGCGTCACACCTTCCTTATTTAGCGTTTGTACAAGATGGCGACATTTACTAGCTACAGAAGTCATGCCCACCCTTTATAAGCAAATAGGTAAGATGCATGTTCCCCATGGTGATGTTTACAAGCAGGCTTTTATTATAGATAGGATTTATAAGCTAGAAGAAGATCTTTCTGTAACAGAAAAGGTAAATGCAATCTTTAGACAAACCTTTGTTTTAGCTAGCCCTCTTTCACCTTTAGATTTAGAGCTTAAAGATAAACCTAAGGAAAAAAGATATATTACTCTAACTAATTACTGCTCTTATCTTGTAAACATTAACCGCCTTTTAATGTGGAAAAAAATCCCTGGTGGAGAAGAACACTTAGGCCAAGAAGCAATCAAATATTTGCCTTTGCAAGCAAAAGGAAAGCTATTTAGAGATTGGATTGAAAGATATGGCAAAGATATTACAAGCTTAGATTTAACTGAATCTGGCCTGACCTTTCTACTCCCAGAGATAGGGTGTTTATCGCAGCTGAAAAAGCTTAATTTAAACAATAACCAGCTTACCACTCTTCCCGTAGAGATAGGGCATCTATTTCAGCTAGAAGAGCTTTACTTAGATAATAACCAGCTCACTACTCTTCCTATAGAAATAGGACAGTTATCGCAACTGCAATCCCTTAAATTAGGAGGCAACCAGCTTGCCACTCTTCCGGCAGAAATAGGGCAGCTATTTCAGCTAGAAGAGCTTTACTTAGATAATAACCAACTGACCATTCTTCCGGTAGAGATAGGGCAGCTTCCTCAGCTGCAATGGCTTTACTTAAAAAACAACCAGCTTACCACTCTTCCCTCAGAGATAGTGCAGCTATCGGAGCTAAAAGGACTTTACTTAGATAGCAACAAGCTTATCACTCTTCCTGCAGAGATAGGGTATCTATCACAGCTACAATACCTTTACTTAAATAATAACCAACTTACCGCCCTTCCTTCAGAGATAGGGAAGCTATCGCAGCTAGAAGGGCTTTACTTAGACAGCAACCAGCTTACCTCCCTTCCTGCAGAGATAGGACAGCTACCAAATCTCTACATCCTTTACTTAAATAATAACCACCTTGCCACTCTTCCTGCAGAAATAAGGCAACTACCGCGGCTACGAGAGTTACGATTAAATAATAACCAACTTACCACTCTTCCAGTAGAGATAGGGCAGGTATCACAGCTGCATAGCCTTCATTTACAAAACAACCAACTTAGCACTCTTCCGGCAGAGATAGGGCAGCTGTCTCAACTGCAAAGACTTGAATTAAACAGCAACCAGCTTACGGCTCTTCCTGCAGAGATAGGGTATCTATCGCAGCTGCAATACCTTTTCTTAAATAACAATCAACTTACCACTCTTCCAGTAGAGATAGGGCAATTATCTCAGTTGCAATGGCTTTACTTACACAATAACCGGCTCACCACTCTTCCAGCAGAGATAGGGCAGTTATCACGGCTGCTATGGCTTCACTTACACAACAACCAGCTCACGACTCTTCCAGCAGAGATAGGGCAGCTATCCCAGCTGTTAGACCTTAACTTGAATAATAATCGACTTAGCTCTCTTCCTGCGGAAATAGGTTACCTGCCAGACTGGTTAAATGTTAATCTAAATGGAAATCCACTGGAAAGTATTCCGGAGAAAATAAAGCAACGTTTTAGGCTATAACTGGAAAAATTTGCATTTGCAACAACTTATGTAGTAAAGAAATAAATTGATGAGCTTAGAAGATGCTGAGAATATAGCTAAGCTTCCGATAGCATCCCGAGGTGGAGAGGATGTCACTCTGCTAAAAGATAGAAACAATTTCTAATGGTCTTTTGCATTGCTAGCCTGCCTAAGCAAGCCGCTAAACTGTTTTTAAATCTAGCTTGCCTATTTTGCTTTTTCCATGTATATGAATGTCCCTAAAAGATAAATAAAAATAGGCATAAAGCTTAGAAGGAGACCATGCTATGAATCCTTGCTCTTCTATTACCATTGAACATCTACCTAATGAAATATTAGTTCCTATTTTAAAGGTTTGCGCCGCACCTTCCTTGTCTAGCGTTTGTACGAGATGGCGACATTTGCTGGCTACAGAAGTCATGCCTTCCCTCTATAAGCAAATAAGTAAGATGCATTTTCTTGCAGGAGACGTTAACAAGCAGACTTTTGTTTTAGATAGGATTTATAAGCTAGAAGAAGAGCTTTCAAAGGCAGCAAAGGTAAATGCAATTTTCAGGCAAACCTTTACCCAAGCTAGGTCTATTTCTCCTTTAGAATTTAAGGGAAGCATCGAAGAAAAAAGAGATTTTACCCTCACTAATTACCGCTCTTACCTTGTAAACATTAATCGACTTTTAATATGGAAAGAACTTCGGGGAGGAGAAGAATATTTAGGGAAAGAAGAAATTAAAAATTTACCTTTAAAAGAAAGAGGCAGGCTTTTTAAGGAGTGGATTGAAAGCTATAGCAAAGATATTAGGAAGTTAAATGTAGCAAGGATAGGCTTAACCTTATTACCTTCAGAGATAGGGCAGTTATCTCAGCTGCAAACGCTTGAATTAAGCAACAACCAGCTTACCACCATTCCTGCAGAGATAAGGCAGCTGTCTCAGCTGCAATGCCTTTACTTAGAAAACAACTATCTTACCACCCTTCCAGCAGAAATAGGGCAGCTATCTCAGCTACAAAGACTTCACTTAGAAAACAACCAGCTTACCAACCTTCCTGCAGAGATAAGACAGCTATCGCAGCTGCAAAGGCTTTACTTAAACAAGAACCAACTCACCACCCTTCCGGCAGAGATATGGCGGTTATCGCAGCTGCAAAGGCTTAAATTAGACAATAATCAGCTTACCACTCTTCCAACAGAAATAGGGCAGCTTACTCGGCTAGAAAAACTTAAATTAAGCAGCAACCAGCTTACCTCCCTTCCAGCAGAAATAGGCCATCTGCCAAACGAGTTAAATCTTTATCTAGATCGAAATCCACTGGAAAATATTCCTAACAAAATAAAGCAACGTTTTAGGTTATAAATGGAGAGTATGTATTTGCAGCATTTAGCTTGTTAAAATGAAGATATCTATAGGTCCAGAAGGTTCTGAGAATATAGATAGCCTTCCGACTTATTATAGAACCATTAGCATCCGAAGTTAATGCTTCTCTGATAAAGGATAAGAAGAATTTTTAATGGTTTTTATGGTGCTAGCTTGCCTAAGCATGCCGCTAAGTTGCTTTTAGATGTTATTTGCCTGTTTTGTCTTATTCTCCATGTATATAAATGCCTCTTACGAGCCACCAAGAAGCATGCATAAAACTTAAAAAGAGGCCATACAATGAATCTTATCTCTTCTAGCACCATTGAACATCTACCTAAGGGGTACTTAAAGCCGTGATTTCTCACCGCATTTCAGAATAATAGAATTTTTGGTAAGGAGGCCCTAAGCATCTAAGGATAATTCTATGGCGTTCTTTCAGATTGGTAATTTGCAATTTTTTATGGTCAATAAAGACCATATGGAGGCCTAGAAAACAGAAAAACACCCAGCGTGTTGTTGGCTTTTGCGTAGGTTTCTTAAGCTGATTTAAGAAGTTCTCACCATTTTCTCGCAATTTTTCTCGAATTTTCGATTAGCTCATCTGTCTTTTTTATAGATTTTTTTTTAAACGGAAAATCTATAAAAAAGACAGATGACCTAATCTGACGTTATGTTTTATGGCTTATAGCTTCTTAACCTTACTGAAATACCAGGCAAAAGATAAAAAAAAATCTCTATGACTCTGCCTCAAGTAAGAAGATTAATTAACAGCTTATTTTGCATTACTATTTGCCCTTTTTGCCAAGCTATTCATGACTCATCTAAAAGGCTATTTTTTGATACCTCTTAAACCTAACGAAGTAGTAATAGGTCGCACAATGAAGATTTTGCAGGAAGGCAAAGACTATAGATTTTTTGGCCTATTCATTAAATTAAACGGCTCAATAAAAATAGCTATTATTGGCATCCCTTTTATTCTTATCTCTTCATTCCATTCATTTAAATTAACTTTGCAAAAAAGCTGCTAGCAAGCGACACATTTCTAGATGATCCTGGGTAGCAATAAGCTCACGAGCAGAGTGCATACTTAGCTGAGGTGAGCCTATATCAACTGTTGTAATACCCGTTTGAGAAGCTTGGAGGGGGCCAATGGTAGAACCACAAGGAATATCATTGCGACATGAAAAGAATTGATAAGGAATGGCATGCTTTTCGCATAAATGGACGATGCTAGCTGAAGATTGAGCGTCGCTGGCATAGCGTTGATTTGCATTGTATTTAATTACAGGGCCCTTGTTCATTAAAGGAGCATGACGCGGATCGTGTTTTTCCATGTAATTGGGATGCAAGGCATGGGCTAAATCTACAGATAAACATAAAGATTGAGGTAACAGAGCCAAAAATTGTTCTCTAGAAAGCTTTAAAGCTATGGCAATACGTTCTAAAATCTGTAGAAGAAAAGGGGAGTCAGCTCCCTGGGCTGTTTTTGAGCCTATTTCTTCATTGTTCCAAAAAACAGCTAAATTCAGAATATTTTTTTGCGGATGGCTGGTTTTAAGGGCTGTCAAACCTGCATGCACGCTGGCCAAACTATCTAGGCGATAACCGCTAAGCATTTCAGGGCCTATAAGCTTAGCTTTCTCTAAAGGATATAAGAATAAATCATGGCTCAAGATATACTCGAAAGAATCTTTTATATTATCTTCCAATATTTTCAAAAGGTATGATTGCTGAGGATCTGCATCTAAAGCGGCCAAGGCTGAAAAATGCTCTTGTTTGTTAAAATAGGGGCCTCTTTCATTAGCTTCACGGTCAAGGTGGATAGCAAGTTGAGGAATGATTAATGGATGGCTATCAATATTGACTAACGCCTGTTTAATTGCATTATTAGAATGAGCTAAAAAGACCCTTCCCGCTAGGCCTAAGTCTCGGTTGAACCAGGAGGTGAGAAGAGGCGCTCCATAAATTTCGGTCGCAAGCATCGTCATATTATCGCGGCGAAATTCAGGGTTAGGTTTTAATTTGAAGCCGGGGCTGTCTGTATGTGAGGCAATAAGGTGGGCTTTTTTAAACGAGTCTTGAGGAATAATAAAAGCACAAATAGAAGACCCATTACGTTTAAGAAAATAGCCTTTGCCTTTTTCTAGTTCCCATTCTTGGGCTTCTTCCAGTTCAGTAAATCCTTCAGCAAGAAGAGATCTGCCTATATAATCTACTGCATGCCAAGCTGTGGGAGCTTGATCGAGTAAAAGCATTAAATCGTCAATAAGCGAGTTAGACATGATGAGAGTCCGTTTTTTATATAAGTTAGGGGAAATTAGCTTTTTAGAAAATTTATTTTCTATGGCCTATCAGCGAGAGTAAAAGATAAGAAATAAACATAAAAGTTTTAATTTATATCTCTCTAATCTTTTTTATTATTTACCTAAATTTTTCATTCTTGGTTATCCTATCCAGTCTCATTCAAGGAGCTTAAGACAAAGCTACCACACAAATATTTTTAGCCTCTGCAGGAAGGCTTTAAACCTTAGAAGTCTACCTGTAACCCAGTGAAAAAAACATGAAGAGATGTGGCTTTTAATTTTCATCTTCTTAGCAAAGTTTAGATCATATTTATTAAGCTTGGGTTTTAAGTAGTTTACCATCTTAATGAGGGACTAACTTTTCTACTCCTAGATAGCTTTGCAATACTTTAGGGATAGTAACAGAGCCATCCACATTTTGATTGTTTTCGAGCAAAGAAACCATTAAACGCGAAGTAGCTAAGCCAGAACCGTTGAGTGTATGAACAAATTCAGGTTTTCCTTCCTTTTCCCGGCGAAAGCGGATATTTGAACGTCTGGCTTGAAAATCCGTGCAATTGGAGACAGAAGAGACCTCATAATACCGATTCTGTCCTGGCAGCCAAGCTTCAATATCCACAGTACGAGCCGAAGCATAGGACATGTCTCCTGTTACTAGCAAGGCCATGCGATAGTGAAGTTCTAGTCCTTGCAAAATTTCTTCTGCGTTTTTTAACATTTCTTCAAAAAGAAGAGAACTTTGCTCAGGGGAGCAAAAGCAAAACATTTCTACTTTGTTAAATTGATGGACGCGAATTAAGCCTCTCTCGTTAGAGCCTGCAGCTCCGGCCTCCCGGCGAAAGCATGGCGTGTAAGCAGTATATTTCAGAGGAAGCTCTTCTGGATTTAAAATTTCTTGAGCATGAAGTCCATTTAAAGGGACTTCTGCGGTAGGTATCAAATAAAGATTGTAATCTTCATCATGAATTTTAAATTGTTGATTTTCAAACTTAGGCAGTTGCCCGGATCCATACGCAATTTCCTTTCTTACCAAAAGAGGGGGTATCCATTGTTCAAAACCATTTTTGATTTGCACACTAAGCATATATTGAATAAGTGCCCACTCTAAACGTGCTCCTAAGCCTCGATATACAGGCCATCCGGAGCCAGAGATTTTGGCACCGCGTTCAAAATCAAATAGTTTTAATTTTTCATTAAGTTCGACATGATTTTTGAAAGCAAAATCAAAATCTCTTTTATTTCCTACCTCTTTAAAGATAACATTCTCCTTAGGATCAGCAGAAATCTTAATATCCTCCATGGGAACGTTAGGAAGTTTAGAAATTTCGTAATTAAAAGAATATTCTACTTGCTGGCATTGATGCTCAAGCGAATGGATCTCATCGGCCATTGAAGCCACTTCTTTAACCATTTCGCTGGCATCTTGGTTGAAGCGACGCATCTCTCCAATTTTTTGAGAAAATTCATTGCGTGTGGCCTTTAAAGCCTCTAATTGTGTTTTTAGAGTACGCAATTGCGTATCCAGATCCATCACAATAGTTAAATTGATGCTAGGATCTTTTGTTTTTAGTTTAGCCTCTATTCCTTTAGCATCTTTGCGTAGTAGCTTAATGTCCAGCATAAGGGATAACATCCTCGATTATTTTTTTTCGTTTATTATAAAATGTAAAACCTTTAAAAGGCAAGGAGAGGAGAGAAGAAGCAAGCGAGACTTGTTTTAGCTAGGACAGACGTCGCATCTCTTAAACTTAAACTTTTTTAATTCTATTTTCTACTCTTCTATTTTCTCAATTTTTTCTTGAGTCTCTTTGTCCGATCCCCTATATTCGATTTTTTTTAAACCTTCTACCATCAAAGCTATGAAGATTAATTATTTAATAATTACCTTAGGATGTATAGGCTCTTTATTGGGTTTCCCTCTTTTACCAGCGTTGGAAAATAAGGGCTATACCTTGATTGAAGATAAAGCTTTACTGAAGGTCAAAACTCCTACCTTTTCTCAAACACAAGTACTTAAAATCAAACTTAACAATGGGCTACAAGCCGTTTTGATTTCCGATCCTCAAACAGATCAATCCTCTGCAACTCTGGTTGTAGGAGCAGGTAGTTGGCAAGATCCCGACCCATATCCTGGCCTTGCTCATTTTGTGGAACATATGCTTTTTCTAGGGACAAAGAAGTATCCTAACGAATCAGAATTTCAACGTTTTATTACAGAACATGGCGGATTTTCTAATGCTTTTACTGCTAATGATCACACCGCTTATATGTTTTCCATCGATAATGAAGCTTTTCCTCAAGCGCTAGATCGCTTTGCCAGCTTTTTTAAAGAGCCTTTATTTAACGTGTCAGGGATTGTGCGAGAATTGAACGCTATTGATCAGGAATATGCTAAAAACTATGAAAACGATGACGTTCGCGAGGTGATGGTCATGAAGCATATACAGAATCCTCGACATCCTAATTACCGTTTTAACATAGGAAATTCCACTACTTTAAAAGCCGCTTCGCAAGAGATCTTAAAAGCATGGTATAACGAGCATTACAGCTCTAATATTATGCGTTTATTACTTGTATCTAACTTACCTTTAGAAGAAATGACACGGTTAACGGTTGATGAATTTGGTGATGTCGCTGATAAGCATAAGGTTTGTTATGTTCCTCCTATGGATCTAAACAATCCTGACATGGAAGCTAAACTTTTTTATATCACCCCTATCCAAAATATACGCAAATTGACGTTGGTGTGGGATTTACCCCAAGAATTTGCTGAAATGAAAGATACCTACCCTGATCGTTTGATTTGCCAGGTATTAGGACATGAAGGTAAGGAGAGCTTATTAGCGCAATTGAAACGCGAAAAATTAGCAGAAAATTTAGGATGCAGCACCTTTAATCTAGGAGAAAAAAATTTAGTTTTGTTTGTGCAAATGGAGCTTACTGATAAAGGCGTTCAATCTATTGATCGGATAATCTTACGTTGTTTTCAAACTCTAGCGCTGATGAAAGAAAAGCCTTTTCCTCGTTATATCTATGATGAAGTTAGACAAATTAACTTACTCAACTATGAATATCAACAACGCGAGGAGGTGTTCACAGCGGCTATGAAAAATGCCGACCTTTTAGTTAGAGAAAATATAGCCACTTATCCTGAGCAAACTAAAGTGATTCAAAAATTTAGCCAGGCAGATGTTCAGAATTTATTGGACTATTTGACTCCCTCCAACTGTCGTTTTTTGATTCAAGCGCCCTCTTCCTTGACCGGAGTAGAACCTACCCATCAAGAAGAGTGGCTACAGGTGGCTTATGCAATGAAAGCTATAGAGCCTTTTAAAATGCAAGAATGGGCATCTGCTACCCCTATTGCTGAGATTACTTTGCCTCTTCCCAATCCTTTTTTACCTAAATCTTTGGATTTGCTTCATGCCTTACCTAGCAAGGAGACACACCTTTCCCGTCTGCCTCACCCTCACCTCATTGAAGACTCAGAACATGGTACGATTTACTATGCAAAAGATCAGCATTTCCTTATTCCTCAACTTTATTTGAATTTTAATATTAGAACTCCTGCGATAGATATAGGGGATGCTAATAAAATTGTGATGGGCGATATCTATATTAAAGCAGTGGAAGAAAATCTTAGCAAATTTAGCTATGCGGCCACTGTGGCAGGTTTAAATTTTAGTGTGGCACGTACCGAGTATGGGCTAGCTTTCAAAATCACCGGTTATAATGACCATGCTTTTCTTTTATTTGAAGAAATTCTTAAACAGCTAAAAGATCTAAAGCTTTCAGAACAAGCGTTTAAGATAATTAAACAATCACTGCTAAGGCGTTATCAAAACTTTAATAAGAGAGCCCCTTTAAAAAGAGCTAAAGAGCTCTTTCAACAAACGATTTATAAAAAATATGCCGCGGAGCATCAGAAAATAAGCGCAATACGTAAACTTTCCTTTGCTAAGTTCCAGGAAGATGTCCAGTCGTTATTTAGGCAGTCTTTTGTCGAAGGATTGATTTACGGAAACGTCACTGAAAATCAGGCTAAAGAATATGCAGATAACTTAATCAAAACTTTAGATAGCGCGCCTTATCCCAAGCAAATGCACAAACACGCTGAAATCATTAATTTATCTTCAGCGGAAGGCCCTCTTCTCTTGGAAATGAAAATTCCCGTCCAAGGCAGTGCCACTTTATTAGCTATCGAAAATTCTAGCTTTACACTTAAAGAACGTGCTGCTCAGCAGATATTGATGAAAGCGATGAAGGAGCCCTTTTTTGCTGAGTTACGCACTCGGCAGCAGACAGGTTATCTTATTTCTAGCGCAGCCGAAGAAATTGAACGTAAACTATTTCTAGCATTTGTTGTACAATCTAATACTCATGATCCTCGCGATCTTTTAGCACGCTTTGAACTGTTTATTGAAAGCTTTTTGCAGGGAATTGAAAAAAACTATTTAACTCTCAAAAATTTTGAAATAATTAAAAATTCTCTTTTAGAAGAGCTGGAGAAACCTCCCCATAATATGGAATCCTTGGGAGCTCTTTTACATAGCTTAGCCTTCAAGTATGAGGGACGTTTTGATTGGATAGATAAACGAATTCAAGCGCTTAGAGCACTCACGCATGGTGAGTTGCTAAGCTTTACGCATGCCTGTATAGGCAAAGACAATAAACGCCGTCTAGGCTTGCTTATAAAAGGGCATATGGATAAAGCCAAGGGGCTTTATTACACTCTGATCAATACGCCTGAGCAACTTAAGCAAAAAAGTACATTTTCCTCTAGCTGGGGAAATGAGGAAAAGGAACGTAAGCTTGAATGATTAAAAGCATTTTAAATCTTTGAAGATAATAGGAGGGCGCTACTAGGATATTGGTTATAGAGGGAAACCAATCAGATGCTTGCTATGAGCTTGCTCGTAAAGGGTGGAGAGGGGCGCAGCTTCTGGTAAGACAGTACTGCTGCATAACAAGCTCCCAGATGTATTGAGCACGAGCTATGCGCCTAGTTTTTTTATCTAAGTGTTGGCTCCCAGGAAAATTAATCATATCTATTTCCTGTCCAAAAGATAAATGTACTGGAGCGCATTTTGCCTGGCGCCTTTCTCCTAATTCTTTCTCGACACTTTGAGGAGGCGGTAATAAATCGTATGTGGACAAGCTTAAAGGATAAAAATGGGCTTTTTTCCCAGAATGCTGAGCCATTAACCAAAACATCTCAATACTATGAGCATCAAAAGGAGCTATTTCTACTTGGCCGGTATTTATATTGGCACGGTCCCTGCCGCCACTGGGGGCGACATAAATGCATTTGCCGCCTTCAGCAAGCAGTTGGCTCATTTGATGCATGACACGTTGATTATAAAGAAGCTTTTCTTGTTTCTTTTCGGGAGGATTTTCTACATGTTTTTTAGAAAAAATACATAATAAATTACACCCTTTACTAAACGGAATGGCTAGAGGATCAGTAATAACTCGATGTCCCGCTACAAAAATCATTTCCTCCGCTAAACGAGTATGGTCTTTTTCTAGCATTAGACAAATAACTTGAGGATCAGGTTCGATTTGGTGATTAGCTAATAATATAACATTTTCTTGATTAGCTAAATGCGTTTCAATTTCTTCAATGTATCGGGCGTGGTGGATTTTAGAATGAGCAAAGACAATAAGAGGGCGCATCATTTCTAATCCCAGACGGTAGTAGTCATAGGGAGTGCGAATGGCACGATGATAAGGCTCAAATGCATAAGGTTGTTGGTTTTCCTGAATGACAAATTGTAGATATTGGGTGATAATAGGTTCATAAGCTGACATAGGCTTATTATTTTCAGTGACAGCTTGAGTAAAACTTAGGTAAAAGCCTTCAAGAATTTCATATTGTTTGGAGTTAAGGGCTTCCTCGCTTTTTAGGCTCTTCAATAGTTTCATGTAGCCCATGCCAAACCTCAGACATCTATTTTTTTATTATTTATCGTGGATAGGAAATGATAATCGTTGATGTGCATATTGTCATCAGTAGCAATTTGAAGGTGCGCATTTAATTCTTCGGCCAGCTTAAATAAATACTGTTGGTCAATAACTTTTAAGTATTTTTCTAGTTCAGGATGAATGATCAGTTTTAAAGCAAACTGCTGATGGCATCCAATTACTTTTTTAAGGGCCCTTTCAATCTCGATAGAGATGCTTTCGTGCGTTTTAACAAGGCCACTGCCTCCGCAATAAGGACAGCTGCAGAAGATAGTCTGGTGTAGAGAACCTCGATTACGTTGGCGTGTCATCTCAACTAAGCCAAATTCGCTCATTCCTAAAATTGTGCATTTTGCCGAATCCTCTTTCATAAATTCTTTGAGGCGTTCTAAAACTCGGCGTTGATTTTTACGTAAACGCATATCGATAAAATCGCAAATGACTAGCCCTCCCACGTTGCGCAAACGTAATTGCCGCGCAATTTCTTCCGTAGCTTCTAAGTTGATCCTTACTAACGATTCTTCTACGTCTGTCTTGTTACTAGAGCTTCTCCCAGAATTGACATCGATCGTATGCATGGCTTCGGTACGATCGAAATAGAGGTAACCCCCGCTAGGTAGCCAAATTTTACGGCGTAAAGTTTTCTCTATTTCCCTCTCTACATTAAAGCGCTCAAACATAGGTACTTTATCCCGATAATATTCGACGCATAGAGCATGCTCATTGGCGTAGCGGCTGTATAAGCGCTTGCATGTTTGATAAACGTTATAGTCATCTACCAGTATTCTTTCATAACGTTTATCGACCGCATGGATCACTGCACGCTTGATAATATCGGATTCAGCAAATAAAAGATTGGGTTCACTGGATTTTTTGAAATTCTCCATGATATTATTCCAGGTGTTGAGCAAATCATTAGCTTCTTCAATCAACATCTCAGGAGTGGCAATCGCGCTAGCCGTTCGACAGATTAAGCCCATATCTTTGGGCATTTCAAAAGCGCGAATTAACTTTTTTAATCTTTCACGCACATTGCGATCCTCAATTTTACGAGAAACACCCCGGTGAATGGAGTTGGGAAGCAGGACTAAATAGCGCCCGGCGATGGAAATGTTAGAGGTTAAACGTGCACCTTTTGAACCAATAGGCTCTTTGACCACTTGTACTAGAACATTCTGGTCAATTTTCATGACCTGCTCGATATCTAAATTTTGCTGCTGCTTATCGTCTAGAGTTTTGATGTCATAATCTAGATCAAAATCCATCTCATAAACTTGCTCGAATTTTTTAGTGTTTTCAATGATGTCAGAGATGTGAATAAAACCATTTTCTCCTTCATTAATATCAATAAAAGCAGATTGAATGTTATGAAGAATATTAGTAACTTGGCCCCGGTAGATGTTGCCCGTTAACTGTCTTTCTTTTTTTCTTTCTACGATTAAGTCATGTAGTTGGCCATGGCGCAGATGAGCATAGCGGATTTCTTTGGATTCAATATTTAAAAGGATTTCGTCCATTATAATTACCTAATTTTGGACGAAAAGTGTTTGAGCTAAGTCGTGCGATGTCTAGAGATCAATAGGCTAGGATCATTTTATCTTAAGCGTCTTTCATGATTATGTATGAAAAACATGATAGCTTTGCAAAACTGTAGGAGCATCCTTGCCTGGCCAAAAGCTTACTCAAGTGATCTACCAAAGACAATAAATGCCTGGATACATGTTGAACTTTTATGGTATTAACATCCTAGCATTTAGGCTATTGAAAAAGCCCTTACACCTTTCGTGATTTAAAGAGCTATCATAGCCGATAAAGCCGTTATTAGCTAGAAAAAAGAGTAAGGTCGATCATTCCAATAAGCTTCTTTGGAAAATGGATAATTAAAAAGCAACCCTCTGCTTTTTAAAAAATTAATTGCTAAGACTATTAAGAATATAAGGTTAATTTTTAGACCAAGATGAGTAGAAGTGGATGGCTTTGGCAGACTTTAGCAAGCTTAGGAAAGCTAGGCTTGCTTTTTTACTGGATAAAAATCCACTCTTTGAGTAGAATTTTAAGAATGAACGAAGCATTTAAAATATATGTTGAACAACTTAGAGATGGCCATGCAGAAGCTATTGTTGAAAAGCTTGGCCCTGAGTTTTTAGATATTCATGAAAAAGAGTTAAGCTTTGTTGACCCAGTGGTCGTAGAAGGGGAAGCTTATTTAGCAGAAAACGATTTGGTCTTACATTTTGACATTCAAACGTTTGCCACTCTCCCGTGTGTGATCTGCAATGAAGCGGTAAAAACACCGATAAAATTAGAAAATTTTTATCATACCGTGCCGGCAGAAGAAATAAAATCGGGAATTTACAACTTTCAGGAGATGCTAAGAGAAAACATTTTGCTGACCGCTCCTTTTTTTGCGGAATGCAATAACGGCCAATGCCCTCATCGGGGCGAGCTTAATAAATTTTTTCGAGATAGCGATTCTCCCGACGGTAATTCAGAAGATGAAGGGTACCGTCCCTTTGCCCACTTATAAACTTAATAATTTGATGAGGAGTTAACACCCCATGGCAGTACCACGTAACCGTCACTCTAATGCCCGCAAAAATTCTAAGCGCGCACACCATGCAAAAAAGCCTAAACAATTAGCTAATTGCTCTAACTGTCAATCTCCTAAGCTGCCGCATGTAGTTTGTCCTTCTTGTGGACAATATAATGGGCGTGTTGTCATGGCTCGAAAAGCTTAGTTTAAAGGAGAACTTGAATATTGCGCATCGGGATTGATTTAATGGGGAGCGATAGCTCGCCAACGATAATTTTTGATGCTCTTATTCAAGCGCTTGATCAATTAGATCCCTCTCTTAGGCTTATAGCGTTAGCTACTCAATCCGTTATCGACGAGCATAGGGCTAAAGCAAAAACAAGCCTGCCTGCAGAAAAGTTCAATCGCTTAACTTTTTTACCTGTGGCCAATTTCATAGAAATGGGGGAAGACCCCCTGATTGCTCTACGCCAGAAAAAAAGATCATCGATCGCTATAGGAATCAAGCTTCTCAAAAAAAAACAGATAGATGCCTTAGTTTCTGCTGGTAATACAGGCGCTTTAGTTGCTAGTGCGACTCTTTCTTTGCCTAAACTGCCTGGTATCACACGACCTGCTCTATTAGCAACTTTGCCTACAAAAAATGGCTCCTTAGCTATTGTGGATGTAGGAGGCAATGTCTCCTGTAAAGCAGAGCATTTGGTAAAGTATGCTTACATGGGAGCTGCCTATCAAAAATGCACGAGCGGCATAAAAATACCTAAAATTGGGCTGCTGAATATTGGGTCGGAATCTAAAAAAGGGACTTCTGTCGTTCGTAAAGCTTATCAACTTTTAAAAGATGTCTGCCAGCACTCTATAGATGGGGTTCCTTACATGGAATTTCATGGCAATATAGAGGGACGGGAAGTTTTCTATGGAAAGGTAGATGTATTAGTAACGGATGGATTTACAGGTAATATTCTTGTCAAAACGAGCGAAGGACTTGCGGATTTTATTTTTGAATATTTAAGGGAAACTCGGCAGGATCATCCTCTAAACTTTTTACAAGAGCCTTTAGAGTATTTACAAACTCTTTTCTATTATGCTGAATACCAAGGAGCTCTTTTATGTGGGGTAGAAGGCCTTGTTATTAAATGCCATGGACATTCTAATACTAAAGCTTTTTTTAATAGCATTAAAGGTGTTAGCCATATGATTAAAAATAATCTTTTAATGCAGATCAGGGATGCTTTAAATTGAGCATTTTTCTAATCCATTTAATACAAGGAAACACTTTTTCTTGATAAAGCTCTTAAAAGCCATGAAATTAAGAGCTTAAGAAAAGCTTGAACATCTTACCGATCATGTCTTTAGTTAAGCTTTATTTTCTTTAACGTAGCTCTTAAAGAGCGTGAATAACGCTTATTGCCACTCCCCAGATGCGTAATTCTGTATCCTCAGTGATTTCAATAGGGGCATAAGCTTTGTTTTCAGCGACTAGCATCAGCCTATCCGCTACGCGACGTAGACGTTTGACAGTTAATTCACCATTCAAAGAAGCGATAACAATTTTTCCTTCCGAGGGCTCTATACTTCGATCAACGACTATAATATCATTATGATGAATCCCTGCATTGATCATCGAGTCTCCACACACCTTTAAAAGAAAAGTGACATCCGGTTCTTTAATCAAAAGTTCATTTAAATCAATTTTCTTTTCGATATCTCCTTCACCGAAGGAGGGAAATCCAGCATTAATGCGATATTGGTAAAGAGGTATACGATAAAATTTATTTTGTATAAATTTTAAAATATTTTGAATTTCACTTGCTGGCACTTGAATAGCTTTAGTCTCTTCCATAAATCTTCTACTCTTAAAAAAAATAACTGTTTTAATGAATGGTTATGACTCATCATTACCTTGTTGTCAATAGATTTTAGTTGCCTGGCACCCTAAGAATCAAAATGTTTCATCATCATTTATAAAGGCTTATTGCTAAAATGTAGATAAGCTGATTGATCGGTATCTATAAGAGCATTTTCGAGCATATGAGAATAATGGTCTAGATTAATGTGAGCAGGATAGGATATAGGGGAGCCAATCTTCATACAAATCTTTGAAAAAGGCTGAGGAAGCATCATTTTATCCCAACTTTTTAATTGCCATAAGCGGTTAGCTGACCAGCTGAAAGGGAATACGGTAGCAGCTGTCTGTTTAGCTGCTAAAGCAAGACCGGGCTTAACTTGATAACGTGGCCCGCGTGGGCCATCCGGAGTAATTAAAACTATATCCAAACTATTTTTTAATCTGTTGATCATTTCCTTTAAAGCTTCATGCTTTGCATTGTGCTTAACACGTATAGTACGCCCATTTTTAAAACTATTCGCGAATAATGCTAAGGGTTCCCCATCACGACTTTGGCTAATAAAAGCCGTATAATTAAATTGCGGAGTGTAGCTCTGAAAAATAGTCGCTACCAACATCAAGCGATTATGCCAAAGCATAAGAATACAATTTCCCTGCTTAGCATGTTTACAAAATTCCTCCAGTCCTTCCAATTGAATGCGACAGGTCATCAGTAAAAGTTTTAAAAAAGCTTTACCGGCATAAGCAAGTACACGAGGGACCAAATAATGAGAAAAATAGCGTTTAATAGCTTTCATGATAATAAAGAATGTATAGCTTGCGCGGCATTCTGGCTGGCATGGGTTCCTTGGAAAAGCTCAACAATTTGCTGGCAGCCTTCTAGGCAACGTGCTCTTGAAGAGCCTGCATGAATGTCTTCTAGCTCTTTTGCGACCTTCTTAGGGGTAAAACCCTCTGCTATAAGCTCGGGAAATAAACGCTGGCCAGTGAGTATATTAACGATACAATAGTAAGGTAGATTTAATTTAATTATAAATTTAGCAATCAACCAATTAAGGGTAGAGAGCTGATAGACCACCACTGTAGGGCAGCAGTGGAGTGCTAATTCAAGGGTAACTGTTCCTGATTTGGCTATGGCACTATGACTATTACGCATCAAATCATAGGTGTGTGCTTTATCCACAATAAAAGCATGAAGCAAGCGATGCTTTTTAAGGATCTTTTCAATAAGCGGTTTAAGGGATGCGTTAGAACAAGAGATACCAAAAGCTGTAGAAGGATTTTCTTTTTGAAAAAGGAGAGCTGCCTCTAATTGCTTAGAAAGATTATTTTTGATTTCAGCTTCTCGGCTGCCAGGAAAGATGGAAATCAATAAATGCTCGGGTGGGCAAAAGCGACTTTTCCAAGAAGGGGCGTAAAGATGTTGGGAAATATACTCTTGAAGGGGATTACCGACATATTGGACTTTAAGGGAAGTAGGTTTAAAGCTTATGTTTTCAAAAGGATAAATGGTGAGTAACATATCCAATGTTTTAGCCATATGTTGGATACGCTTTTTGCCCCACGCCCATACAGAAGGGCAGATGTAATGGACGAGCTTACCTTTATATCCTGCTTTTCGCAGAGCACGAGCCATGCGTAAATTAAAGCCTGGATAGTCGATGAAAATTACTAATTCAGGACAAGTGCTTAACACATAATCGCGTATATAATAAAATTGTTTATAAAGACTAGGCAAAGCTTTAATGACATCTGAGAAACCCATGACAGCAAATTTTTCCATGGGCATAATATTGACAATCCCCTCTTCTCGCAGAGCAGGGCCAGCCACGCCACTGAACCAGCAGCTAGGATATAGCTCCTTAAAAGCTTTCACTAAGTGAGCACCATGTAAATCCCCACTAGGCTCTCCAGCAAAAATAAAAAGATGTGGATGGAGATTGTCATTACTTTTCATAAGCCTCCCCACATGTTTCATACGTAGGATTTTTAGAAAGAAGCATAAGATTACGAATATAAGGGACAATGCCTAGAGCAGGGCCTATAATATTAACCGGATCATAGATCCGAATAAAGTAAACGATTGAAAAAGAAGCTCCTAAAAGGCTAATCCACCAAAATGAAGCGCCGAGTTGGCTTGTATGCGTCTTTTCAACTTGCCACCATTGTATCCAAAAACGACAATTGAATAGAAGGAGGCCTATAAAGCCAACAATATGCCAAGAATTATGGATAGGCAAGCTATTAGAACTCCATGCATGACTAGGTAGACGTAACCAGGCAGATTTATTCTCGGCTAAGTAAAGGTGCTGAAAATAAAAAGCTAAAGTCGTTAGTGCCAGAAAGCTTAGCATGATTTCTATCACCCTTACTGTGGGCATGCTCTGTGAAGTTTCTTTCATGAGATTAAGATTACGCCAGGAGATAACAGCATTTATGACTTGAACAATGCCTACATGAAATTGCATCTGAATAAAGGAATGAATAAGTAAAAGGAGATTTCCCAGCAGGGATAGCTTCCAAAAAAGAGGCGTAACTACACTTTTTCTGCTAATTTCGCTTCTAAGCCATTGAATGATAAAGCGTGCTCCAAAAGCTAAAGAGGCTATAAATCCTAAGGGATAAAAGATCTCACGCCACTGCTCGTTCATGGTAATTCTTTATTAATCTGATATTTTAGCTGACGTTTTTTCATCCAGCGTACAGCTGCAAGATCTGCAATCGTATTAAAAGATCGATTAAAAAAATTATATTTAGTTTTGCCTTTTATACGCTCGCGGTGGTTAACAGCAACTTCTTGTACTTCCAATCCTTCAATTTTAAAAAGGGCCGGAAGAAAACGGTGCATGCCATTATACATTTTGATTCTATGCAAAGCAGAGGTGCGATAGATCTTTAAAGAGCAACCTGTATCGCTTACGCCATCTTCACAAATTGAACGCCGAATCAAGTTAGCTACTGTGGAGATAAGCTTTTTTGACAAAGGGTCTTTACGATTGACGCGTACTCCACATACCAAGTCACAATTGTTGATTGCTTCCACGAGTTTAGGAATATCTGCAGGATCATTTTGTCGATCTCCGTCTAAGGTGATTACAAATTCTCCTTTAGCGGCTTTAAAACCTGCAGCAAAGGCGCTAGATTGTCCATAGTTTTCTTTAAAAATTAGCAGCTTTAGATAATTTTTTTTATGCAATAAGTGAGTTAAAAGAGCAAGCGTTTGATCTGTAGATCCATCATCTACACAAATAAGCTCCCAAGGTTTTTTTAAACTGAGCATGATGGGCTCAAGTTCTTCAATGAGCTCAACAATATTGTCCTCCTCATTTTTAAGAGGGATAACGACTGAGTATTGAATGGTCATGGATAGCTTAGGCTTTTAATGAATAAGAAAGCATCATATCATCTTAAGGTTTACCTAGACAAGAAGTTTTTTAATAGGAATCTAAAGTTAGGCAAACCTGGCGAGATTAAGCAAAAGAGGAATAAAAAATGCTAGCCTTAAATTTATCTTCTTCTTCCCACTTGGCATCCTGTAAAAGAGCTTAAAATGCAGTTATAAAGCTAAAATTTTTGCTAAATTAATTTATGTTTAACCCACTCGGCTCCCTCTTTAAAGATAGGAGGTAAAGTTCCATGGCCTTTGTAACCTATAGAAGCAGAAATGATTAGTTCTATAGCAGGAGAGCGGTGCCCTTGCTGGTAAGCGGCCTCAGCTAGCTGGTGGATAAAATCAAAGCAGGCGTAGGTGCCAACTCGGTTGTCACGGTTGCCTATATAAAAGCGAAATTGTTTATTCACTAGCTGATAGATAAGGCCATGTAAGTCCCATTCTTTCTCTAAGTGGTTTGTTTTTTCTAAAGATGAAAGTTTAGTCATAGGAGCAAAACCTAGGACATATTTGAGGCGCGGTTCTCGGGCAGCTAGATGGGTAGCTATAAATGCTCCACGCGAGAGCCCCCCTACAGCTATCCTTTCTTCATCTACGAAACCTTGTTGAATAAGATACTCTATATTTTTTATACAGCTTTGTAGGAAATGAGAAAAAGAATGCGGATGAGTTGCAAATTCCTGCATCCATAGGGCTAGCGCCTGATTAGAATCATACCCCTGACCATGAAAAGGAAGCGTAAACGAATAGCAGCGTATAGGAAATTTTTCTAGAAAAAGTATAGGTTGATTGTAAGGCTCTTGATAAAGACTCTCTTCCGCTGAAAGAGCAAAATAAAAAAAAGCGGGTAAAGGACCGGCAGCAAGAGGTTCTCCTTGCATATAGATGGGTAAAGTTGTAGGAGAAGCTATAACCTCTTTGCGCTTCATGGATTCTATTCATCATTTTCTTAAGCTTTGACATCTTTTTTTTGAGGTTGAGGAGGGCGGCCGTATCGCCTCTTTTTTGGAGGATGCGAATAACGATTAACCTGAGAAGAGCGGCCTGCATTTTTGTATTGGTCTCGCCAATATATGTACGCTTCTTGCAGGTGGGGCTGTATGCTTGCACGAATTTTTAGAAAAATAAGAGAGGCTTCAAATTCTTTATTGTGAACTAATTTTGTCCGTAAATGCCGCTTGCCAGAAAAAGGAGTGAGACGGTATTGCGTGGACAGGATAAAATTCATCACGGCGCTATGGCGGCGAGGAAAATGAGAAAACGAGGAGGTGACAAATCCCTTAATGAGAGAGGATGTAAGCATCGTGATCTCACCCATATGAGGGTGACGTCCTTTGTCAAGGTATTGGGTTTTAATTTCTTGCTCTAAGATAGGGAAAAGCATATTGCTGGTTAGGAGAGAACGATCTAGAGTCCTTTTGCTATAAAGATTGATTTGGTCAGCAGTTGTTAGATAGCGGTAAATCTCGTTTCCTTGATGGCTTTGAATAAAATGAGCCAAGCAGGGAAAAATAAGCTCTAATAGGCCAGCTTGGGACATCAGGTGAAAAAAAGACGAGGAATAACCTGATTCTAGCATGCGAAATATTTCTTCCAAAATCCTTGCAGGTGAACTTTTAATTAACTCCTTTTTGCATTCAAGTAGGGCTGTTTGTACTTCGGGAACGACGGTAAAGTTGTAGCGCGCTTGAAATTTCAATAAGCGGATCATGCGCACGGGGTCCTGCTTGAAACGGGTAGAAGGCTCACCTATCGTTCTTAAAATTCTTTGATGAATATCTTCCCATCCACCCACATAATCAATCACGCTATGATTAGTAGGATCATAAAATAAGCCGTTAATAGTAAAGTCGCGGCGCAAGACATCTTCTTCGGGTGTGCCCCATACGTTGTCTTGAATGATTAGATCACTATCATTTTCTCCTGAACGAAAAGTGGCTACCTCTAAGATTTTAGGTCCAAATCGTACATGCGCCAATCGAAAACGGCGGCCAATTAAAAGACAGCTTCTACCGAAAAGTTGCTTAATTTGTTCGGGCTTGGCCGAGGTAGAGATATCAAAATCTTTCGGAGTTTTCTTGATAAGAAGGTCACGGACACCCCCACCTACTAAATAAGCTTTAAAGCCAGCTTCTTTCAATCGGTTGATTACATAAAGGGCATCTTTATCAATCAAGTGATGCTCGATCTCATGGTCTGTCGCATGAAAAATTTTAGCTTGCAAAGACTTTAGCTCTCCTTAATCAACTGTTTATAGATAATGAGGTTGTCAAGTTTATTTCTTTTGTCACGCTCTTTTATACAAGGTCTTAAGGTAATAAAAAAGCTTTTATAAAAAACTTATTCAATCAATGAGATGATATTTTAAGCAAGCCATGCGCAAAAGTCAACTTCAAACCCTTAGTTTAATAAAACTCAAAAATAAACCAGCTTCTTTACTGCCCATTTTCAAAATCATTTTTTTTCTCCATGAGTTTTATCATAAAGAAAGTGTAGGATAAATAGAAAATTGTATATACTCACCTATCATTTTTCTTGATTGCCGTCTAGATTTTTGATTAATTTATAGTTTTAGGGAGAGGTTGATGACAAAGAAAAGGACAAAAGTCTTTGGAACAGACGGTGTGCGGGGACGTGCAAATTATACTCCTATGACAGTAGAGATTGCCTTAGCTTTGGGCCGAGCGGCAGGTAAGATTTTTCGACGTCACAATGGTAAACATAGGGTAGTCATTGGCAAAGATACACGTCTATCTTGTTATATGTTTGAAAATGCTTTAATAGCTGGTTTATGCTCCATGGGAGTAGATACTTTGATGGTAGGGCCTCTCCCTACTCCAGGGGTAGCTTTTATTACAAGAGCTTACCGTGCAGATGCTGGTATTGTTATTTCAGCTTCTCATAATGCTTATTATGATAATGGAATTAAGTTTTTCTCTTCCGAAGGCTTTAAATTACCAGATGCTTGGGAAGCTGAAATGGAAGAGTTGATCACTACCAATAGCTTTGAAGATAGCCTCCCTCTTGAGTTTGATATAGGAAAAAATAGCAAAATTAACGATGCGGATGGACGGTATATAGAATTTGTAAAAGCCACTTTTCCTCGTCGTTTATCTCTTAAAAATTTAAAGATCGCTTTAGATTGTGCTAATGGGGCAGGTTATAAAGTGGCACCTTTAGTATTTAGGGAGCTTGATGCCCAAGTATTTGTGTATGGTAATAGCCCGAATGGTCTAAATATCAATGATGCTTGCGGCTCTTTACATCCTGAGACTGTGCAAAAAGCTGTGATCGATCACCGGGCAGATGTAGGGATAGCCTTAGACGGGGATGCAGATCGCGTGATTATGGTGGATGAGAATGCGCAGATTGTAGATGGAGATACTATATTGGCAATTTGTGCACGGGACTTAAAAAAACAAGGTCTTCTCAAGAATAACAAAGTAATAGCGACTGTGATGTCAAATTTTGGCTTTGTCAAGGCTATGAGAGCTGAACAGATAGAAGTGGTTTGCTCGCAAGTGGGAGATCGTTATGTCCTTCAAGATATGCTGAAGCATGAGGCTAATCTAGGTGGTGAGCAAAGTGGACATATGATTTTCTTAGACCATAATACTACCGGTGATGGGCTAGTTTGTGCCCTACAAGTTTTGCGTATCATGATAGAGACCGATTCTAAGCTGTCAGATTTAGCTTTAATCGTACAACGTTACCCTCAGTCTTGCATCAATGTAAGCATTCAGTCCAAACCCCCTTTAAATGAACTTAAAAATGTGCAAGAAGCTATCGCTAATGTGGAAAAAATGCTGGGCGATGCAGGTCGCGTGTTAGTACGCTATTCAGGCACGGAAAATATTTGCCGAGTAATGGTAGAAGGTCCTAAGTTAAAACAAGTGCAGCAAATGGCGCTTACGATCAGCAACAGCGTTAGAGAAGAAATAGGATCTTCTTAACCGACTTCAAAGGAATGATTTATGTGCGGAATATTTGCTTATATAGGCTTTAGAAACTCGCTTGAAATAGCTTTAGAGGGACTAAAGAAAATTGAATATCGTGGCTATGACTCCGCGGGTGTGGCTGGTATCAAAGAAGGACAGATTGCCTATTGCAAAGAACTAGGCAAAATATCGGCTTTGGAGAAAGAGCTGCAAGCTTGTAACTTTTGTTTAGCCGATGCTGCCATTGCGCAAACACGCTGGGCTACGCATGGAGTGCCTAGCAAGATTAATGCTCATCCTCATTTTGATACGCCACATTCCTTGGCTGTCGTGCATAATGGAATTATTGAAAATCATGAGAGCTTAAAACAAGATTTGGTTAAAAAAGGGATCAGCTTCGTTTCCGATACGGATACCGAAGTCGTGGCCCATCTAATTGGTAGCTTTTACCAAGGGAATTTTCTACAAGCTGTTCAACAAGCTTCACATTTGCTAAAAGGAGCTTTTGCTCTTGCAGTTATTCATAAAGATCATCCTGATCAAATCATTGCTATCGCTCAAGAATGCCCTTTAGTGATGGGTATAGGCAACAATGAAGCTTTTATTTCTTCAGACTCGAATGCTTTTTTAAATTTTACTCAGAATGTGGTTTATCTAACTAACTCTGAAATCGCTGTGGTTAGTCATAAAGAGGTAAGGATATACAATTCTGCAGGGGATGAGATTGAAAAAAAGATTGAATGCTTACCTGTAACAGCTAATGATGCCCATAAAGGCCATTTTGAACATTATACCCTTAAGGAAATTAACGAGCAGCCTCAAGCTATCTTCAACGCCCTGGAAGGACGTTTTTCCGAAGAATATGGCACAGCAGTTTTTGAGGAGTTAGAGCTGGATCTGACAGAGCTTTTAGCAGCCCAGCGTATTTTAATTTTGGGCTGTGGGACCTCCTGGAATGCAGGCTACGTGGCTTCTTACATGATCGAAGAAAAAGCACGTATACCTGTCGAAGTAGAAATTTCGTCTGAATTTCGTTATAAAAATCCTATTATTCTTCCGCATACTTTAGTAATTGCCATCAGCCAATCTGGAGAAACAGCAGATACTATAGCAGCCGTCAGAGAGATTAAAGCTAAAGGTGGAAAAGTAATTGCACTCTGTAATGTTGTTGGTTCAACATTGGCGCGAGAGGCAGATGCAACTCTTTTTTTAAAGTGTGGTCCTGAAATTGGTGTATGTTCAACTAAAGCCTTCACAAGCCAATTAGTTGTTCTTGCTTTATTGACCTTAAGGATGGCTAGAATGCGACACTTAGGCAAGAGTGAGGGGCAAGAGTTTTTAAAAGCTTTGCGGGTTTTACCCGAGCAAATTCAGTTAGTATTGGATAATGCTTATTATATAGAAAACGTAGCTAAAAAATATGCCCAGTATGAAAACTTTTTCTTTCTAGGGCGGCGCTATATGTATCCTACAGCTTTAGAAGGAGCTCTTAAGCTGAAAGAAATTTCCTACATTAATGCTAATGGTTATCCAGCAGGAGAAATAAAGCATGGACCTATTGCTTTAATTAATGGCCATTGTCCTACCGTAGCTCTTTGTCCTAATAAAACTACCTACGGTAAGCTATTGAGCAATTTGATGGAAGTGAAGGCGCGTAAAGGCCCTATCATAGCTATTGCTGAAGAAGGGGAAGATAGCTTGAAAGGAGTAGCGGATGATATTATACGCATCCCCCCTACGCTGGATGAGCTAGCGAGCATTCCGGTTACTGTAGTTAATCAATTACTAGCTTATTATATTGCACGAGAAAGAGGGACAGATATTGATCAGCCTCGTAATCTAGCTAAATCAGTTACTGTTGAATAATCGAAAGCCTTTGCCGCTGCCTTCTTAAAGGCCTATTTTAAACTAAAATCAAACTATTTTAAATCTTAAAAATTAATTATTTTTCACTTTTATTTTATTTTTTTGCCGATCTTAATTTAAAAAGTATAGGACTATGATAAATAGCCCAGTTTAAAGAAAATACGCCTGCATAGTCAAAGAAGGGATTAGCCTCTTAAAAACTGGCCCTCTCCTTAAAAGCATGTTTTTATTAAGCATAGGATTGCATAAAAAACCTGCTGAATAGCTTATAATTTAAAGCTTTAAGATAAAACCAAACACTGTTTAGCTGTAAGCGTAACGGGGTATAAATGATTTTTCTTCAAAAAAGCAAGGGATTGGGCAGCAATTATATAGTTTTGAGCTGCTCTTTATATGATTGCTTACTTTATGAAAAAATATCTTTCTCAAGGAGGGAGATACCTTTCAGAGGATTAGGAAAGCAAATTAACATTTTTAAAAGCGTATTAGCTGAGGTTTAAAATTTTTTTATTAGTTACTAATTAATAAATTATTAGTATTTCATGATAGATAAAGTTAATTTGAATTTATGGTAAATAGCATGGCCCCATTTTCCCTAATCCCTAGTATAAGAATACCTGAAGAAGTGCAATTAAAGATTCTTAGCCTTTTAGATGAAAAAGAATTACCGATTGCAGCCCTTGTTAACAAACATTGGCAGCGAATGGCCCAAGATCCTTCTTTATGGCGGCCTATTTGCCAGCGACGCTGGAAAAACCTTAGCCACTCTTCTTCCCCAGGAAAAAACTGGCAAAAAATCTGTAAGAAACAAGTGCAGATGTCAAAAATGATGAGGCTAACGAAAGGCGAGTATTCAAAAAACAAATGTAAACAGACTATCTACAAATTACCTAATTTTTCAGGGAAAATTCTTGCGCTTAAAAGAGAAAAACAATTTGCTTTTATAAAAGCAACAGCAGGTACAGCGCAAATCTATCATTTGGGCGAAAAAAGTTGTCAGTTAGTGTATGATAATGTGAAAGAGGAAAGTTCTCGCCTGATTCATTATCAAGAAGGCCATATTATTCAAGTAACACAGGAAGGTTATCTTTACCGTTGGAAAGTTAATGAGGCTTTTCCCCAAACTTCT
>NZ_JSDQ01000038.1:0-59825 GCF_000813665.1 Neochlamydia sp. EPS4
ACGAGTCATTATTTTATGCGAGGATGATTTACACAGAAGATGCTATGTATGGGATGCTTCTAACGGAAAAAAAAAGATAGAGTTTACCTTGGAAGCTCGACGTGTTGAAAAATTGTGGGACAAGAAGTCAATTCTAACAACCTCTAGTTATGATGGCAAGCGTTTAGCAGTAGGGCTGAGTATAGGTCTTGTTTTAATTTATAATGTGGATGAGGGAGCTTTTTTAACTGAATCAACTATAGGCGGCGTAGAGCCTGTGCGCTTTCTTGCTTTAGAGGATAACCATTATATTGCCTCAATTTTTCATCCTGAATTCAAAAACTTTAAACTTTATCAACATACTCCTGCTATAAAAGGTTGTGGAATAATATTGCCCTTCCTACCTGACACATATCCAGGGGTAAATTCTCATCATATTCATGCTAGCTACGATGGCCGCAAACTAGTCTTTTGTGATGAACATGGTTGGCTGCATCTGTGGGACTTTGCTCATTTGCAAGGAAAGGAGCGTATTTTGGTGGCTCCTCCTCATGCTTAGAAAAACTATTTATTTTATCTGAATCGTTTGGCTGATTAAAATTGATTGTAACCGTTCATAAGAACGATAAGAGAAATATTTTGGTTGCCTTATTTCTTGGCTAAGCACCTCGGGAGGTTGCGAAGTTGCTTGAAGTTGATTGGCTATAAAATGCCTGAATCCTTCAAGCCTAGTGGAAGAAGAGGGATCAACCGATAAAGAAATTGAAGAGCCAAAAGATGTTTTGTGGCTTTCAAGCTTGGCTAAGCTTGCTACTATAAAAATCGATTAATGAGTCAGAATCTATATAATAACTTCTGGAAAAACTTGCTTAAGATAAATCGTTCATAGGTGAAAGATAAATTTTATTCAATTTTTTTTACGGGCCCTAGGTTATTTAATATTTGAAATATTCTATTGGATTTTAATTAGTAAAACACTAATATCTCACAATAAATAAAAACAAATCTAAATTTATGGTAAATAACATGACACTGTTTTCCTTAATCCCTAGTATAAGAATACCTGAAGAAGTGCAATTAAAGATTCTTAGCCTTTTAGATGAAAAAGAGTTACCGATTGCAGGCCTTGTTAACAAACATTGGCAGCGAATGGCCCAAGATCCTTCTTTATGGCGGCCTATTTGCCAACGACGCTGGAAAAACCTTAGCCACTCTTCTTCCCCAGGAAAGAACTGGCGAAAAATCTGTAAGAAAAGAGTGCAGATGTCAAAAACGATGAGGCTAACGAAAGACGAATATTCAAAAAACAAATGTAAACAAACTATCTACAAATTACCTAATTTCTCAGGAAAAATTCTTGCACTTAAAAGAGAAAAACAATTTGCTTTTATAAAAGCTACAGCAGGTACAGCGCAAATCTATCATTTGGGCGAAAAAAGTTGTCAGTTAGTGTATGATAATGTGAAAGAGGAAAATTCTCGTCTGATTCATTATCAAGAAGGCCATATTATTCAAGTGACGCAAGAAGGGCAGCTCTATCGTTGGAAAGTTAATGAGGCTTTTCCCCAAACTTCTCTCTGTTACCTTGGAAACTTTGAAAATGCTTACTTGGCTCAAAACCATTTATTTTTAACTAATCTATTATCCCAAACCCAATTTAAAATTGTAGATGTACGCACAGGATTAAGCTGCTACAAGACTACCTCTGCAGCCATCAATTTTATTCTCTGCCGAAATAATCAAGCCTTAATCCACTGTCTAGATGGCAGTCTTTATTTTATTAATGATATAGAGAACTCTTTTGCTACGACCTTGATGCCATTGAAAGGCACTCTTAAAATTCCTCTTAATCAAGAACTCTGTCAGTTTGACGAAGCACGAGTCATTATTTTATGCGAGGATGATTTACACAGAAGATGCCATGTATGGGATGCTTCTAATGGGGAAAAAAAGATAGAATTTACCATGACACCTCGGCCTGTTGAAAAATGTTGGAACAAGAAGTCGATCTTAACTATCTCTAGTTATGATGGCAAGCGCTTAGCAGTGGGACTAAGTACGAGTCTCATTATAACTTATGATCCTGATGATGGAAATTTTTTAACTGAAGCAAACATAGGTTTAGTAGCCCCTGTGCGTTTTCTTGTTGTAGATGATAGCTATTTTCTAGCCTCTCATTTCCATCCTGAATTCAAGAGCTTTGACCTTTATCAACATACTCCTACTATAAAATGTTGCGGAACAATATTTCCATTCTTGCCTGACACATATCCATGGGTAAATTCTCATAATATCCATGCTAGCTATGATGGCCGCAAATTAGTCTTTTGTGATGAACATGGTTGGCTGCATCTATGGGACTTTGCTCATCTGCAAGGAAAGGATCGTATTTTGGTGGCTCCTCCCCATGCTTAGAAAGACTATTTATTTTACTTGAATCGTTTGGCAAATTAAAATTGATTGTAACTGTTCATAAGAACGATAAGAGGAATATTTTCTTTGCATTACTTCTTGGCTAAGCTTCTCGGTGAGCTGAGAAGTGGCTTGAAGCTGAGCATCTATAAAATGTCTAGATTCTTCCAGCCTAGTGAAAGAAGAGGGGTCAATGGGGGAAGAAATTGAAGAGCCGAAATGATTATCTATTCCTAATGAATACCGTTGAAAGATTTTCCGCATTTCCCCCTCTCCAGGATGGGCTAAGCGAGCTCTTTTCTCCTGCCAAGCTGAAAGCCCTTTTTCATCTTTATTTAATTTCGCTTGAACTTCCCTAAGGTGTTCGGACAGTTTATGATAAAAATTATCCTTTCCTTTCATAGTTTCATGCTCTTTCTGTTTATTTATAGCTTTTTTAATTGCCTCTCTATTTCGTTGTAGGGCTTGCTTAAACTCTTCAATCTTTATGTTTATTGGAGCATACATTTTTTCTTTATGCTGTGCATAAGCGTTATATTCATTTCTTAATGCTTGAAAGCCCTGCGGCAAACTTGCAAGCAATCCTTTCGTGTCTTCTAAATTAGGAATGACAAGAGGAAGAGAGTGAGAATCATTTAAGCTAGATATGCTATTTAATAACTCAGGGATACGTAGAGTTAAATTATTTATACTTTCAAGATTTTCAAACTTTTCATCAAAAGAAGCAGAAATTTGAGTAGTCAAATGTTGTTTGTTTTTAAAAAGATGCTTATCAAGCGCTCGCACGCTTTGTTCTAAATCTTTAAGCATGTTGAGTTTTTCATCGGTCTGCAGTAAGCTGTGAACCAATACTTTTTCAATTTCTTTACCTACCTGCACTGTAGCCGCTATCGGCGTCAAGCTTCTTCCCGATGAAACGTTTTCTAATTGTTCTCCGGCAAACTTACGAACATTTCTTTCAATGATATCATCCACTCTGTTAAGGGTTGCAGGAGCTATTATGGTATGATTATTTAAATAGTAAAACTTACTTTGTTCATTAAATAAGGAACGGGAACGGGAAGCAGGAAAAAAATTATTCCATAATTCGTTAACGGCTTCCTCAGCTCCTACTCTTTTATCTATAATTTGCTTTAAAGTGTCCTGAAGAGCTTCTCCAGGCATACCAAGAGCCAATAATTTTAAAATCAAAGTGGGTGGAATGTCTTCTTTTTCCTTTCCTTCCTTTCTTTCCTTTCGCACAGCTTTAAGAACTTCGTATTTTAATTTTTCTAAGTAATTGTCTTTAGTTTCTGGAAATAATGAATGATGGCAAGCCTCCGTACCCTGCGCTTCAGAACCCTGATGAAGTTGAAACTTTGCTCCACGTGGCTCAATTTTACTTTCGGATTTAAAGAAAGCGACAGATAGATGAAAAAAAAGTAGCAAGCGTGTTTCAGCATGCATCTTCACAGCAGAGGATAATTCGCTGGCTGGGATGCCCTCTTGTCCATTATTATACCCATCCATCTCCTTTATCAGCTGTTGAAGATGAGAAAATTTAAGCCAATCCTCTTGCCTGGCCGTCATTGTTAAACTAGGAATGAGGTCATGGGCATTGAGGACAACTTGACGGCTAGTGGCAGGGTTGCTATCTAAAGGGCCTGCAGGCCTGAGTTGCAAAGAAAAAGTTTCTTTAGCAAATTGAAATATTGCCAAAGGATCATTATCTCCTTCTTCCATTTTCAGGTAGGTATAAAGATGAGCTTTAAACTGCGGATTTGCTTCAATTTCTTCCTTAACTCGATTTACAAAAAGTGTAGTTACTCTTTCGTCTAATTGTTTCTCTTTTCCTTTCTCTTCATCTTCTCTAGGCCTTTTTAAGCTCTTTATTGGTAAAGACTCAGAAGACGAAGAAGAATTAGGACGTATAGGACTACTCATAAGACGCTCCTTTTTCCTATATGGAATTAGATTTTTAGTAATTCGCTGTAGGTAATGCAGTTTTCATGCCAATTGTTTGAGGAGAGAGAAAATGCTCTTCAAAAGGAGAAGGTTAAAAGAGGTCTAAAGATGATCAATTCCCTTTAAGCTTCCATGCTTTAAAGGAGAAAAAATTGTTTTAATGAAAAGTAGGAAAAAGAGCTTAGAGGGCTTAAGAATTTATCTAGCTACCTTATTAGCCGATTTAATCACCTCTTATGAGGCGATTAGCCACTGGAAGATTCTAGCGTATGCAAAGATCTTAGGCGTGGTGATAGAATAATCTAAGAAAAAATGTATTTTTAGGATCTATATTGAAGGAAAGCAAAAAAAGCACTTCACTTATTTAAGGGATTAATAGAGTACTCTTTAGGTTTTAAGGAGGAAAAATAGATGGAATGTGCCAGGCTTGTTTTCTTTATTTTCTCTAGTTTGGTTGTTGATTTTAACGCTAAAGGAATAGAGTTTATTAAAGGAAAAAGGATAAAAGGTGAACAGTATCATAAGAGAGACCGATGGAAAAATAAACTTAAGATAATCGATGGGTACATTGGCTTTTTGTAAAACGGAGCATGAAAGGCACTTGCGATATAGCTTGTTGTCCTGGTGAGGCCATTCTATAGGATAGGGTTAAAGCTGCGGGCAACGTCCGGACAAGAGAGGAATGCTTTAGAGTTTCTAAAGAAAATTTTGAGCAGGGAGGGCTAGAAGGAGGTAAGCTACACAAGCTGGTATCCACATATAGCACTTCGTTATTTAGCATTAACTTTTTTTATAGCCTCCGCTATGCTTTCAATCCGTTAAATGAAAAAAATTTCCTAGAATTTATATGAGATAACTTCTAAAAGTATAAAATTTTATTCAATTGTATATTCTTCAGGAATTATTGCTTTTATGGCTTCTATCTTGAATTTTTGAAACTTCCTCCCTATACTCGCACCTAATTTAACTTATTTAAGAAGATGATCCCATGAATAATACTGCAAGTTTACTTAAAGGCGCCTTATTAGTAGCAGGAACCTCTATTGGAGGGGGAATGCTTGCTCTACCCGTAGCAACAAGCTTAGGCGGCTTTGTTCCCTCTTTACTCACTTATTTTTTTTGTTGGGTTTTCATGGCGTCCACAGGCTTATTATTTCTAGAAGTTTCTACTTGGATGAAGGGCGAAGCTAATATTGTAACGATGGCCTACACTACTTTGGGAAGTTTAGGCAAATGGGCAGCATGGATCATTTATCTATTTTTATTTTACTGCCTCAATTTGGCTTATATAGTAGGGTGTGGAAATCTGGTTTCCCAGTTCTTAGTCAATATTGTTCCTGCTCACTATGGCTCTTTGCTGTTCGTGCTTTTATTTGGCCCCTTTGTTTATGCTGGCGCTCAAGTAATTAGCCATTTAAATATCATGCTCATGGGTGGATTAGCTGTTTTTTATGCAGCTTTTGTGATTTTAGGAGCTCCCCATGTAAACTCCCAACATCTATTGTATCAAAACTGGTCTTTAGCAATGGTAGGATTACCTATTGCTTTTACTGCCTTTGCCTACCAAGGAATTATCCCCACTTTAGTGCACTATATGCATAGCGATATACGTTTAACACGCTTAGCTATTTTGATAGGTAGTTTTATTCCTTTGGTGACCTATATGATTTGGCAATGGTTAATTCAAGGCATAGTGCCAACTTTTGGTGCAGGAGGATTAATAGAGACCCTGCAAAAAGGAGAGAATGCTGTAGTGCCGCTAAAGCATTTTTTAGGCACTCCTGTTATCTATATTATTGGCCAATTTTTTGCCTTTTTTGCTTTAGTGACTTCATTTTTTGGAGTGACGTTAGGGCTGCTAGATTTTCTTGCCGATGGATTACAATTGAAAAAAAGTAGCGCAAATAAGTTCTTTATTTGCTTAGCTATTTTTGTTCCTCCTTTATTAATTTCCTATAGTCATCCTCATATTTTTCTAGAAGCCTTAGATTATGCCGGTGGGTATGGTTGTGCTCTTTTATTAGGCTTATTACCTGTCTTAATGGTATGGATAGGACGGTATGTGCATGGATTTAAAGGTGAGTATACTTTTCCGGGTGGGCGTATATCTTTAATTTTTCTCTCTTTATTTGTAATCTTTGAGCTAGCTTGTGAAAGCTACATTAAGTTTATAAAATAAAGATAGCTACTTAATTTTTTAAAAATGTTTTCCTTAATTTTTAAGGATATTTAGAAGATGGATGAACGCCTTGAGGGGGATAGCGATAAGAGCGCTGAGGAGTAAATTTAGAGGGATAAGGAGAATTAGCACGAGAAGTAGGCTGGCGCCCATGGCGCCTCGGGCGTCTCGGTTGAGTGTAGGAATAGATTTTTAAATTTTTGCCTATACGGTCGTACGCTTCCACAGTGTAGGGAATAAAAAAAGAAAGGAGGGATAATAAATAAATCAATCTTCTATGTTTCATCGAGCCCTTTTTAAAAGTTAAGATTACTTTTTAATTGATATCCGCTTCTTTTATCCAATCAAGTAAGACGATTATCCTTCTTTTTAATAGGGAAAACGGCTTTCAAGGCGCCTTTCATAGGGAGCAGGATAGCTTGGATTGAGATAAATCGTATAGCTAGAGGGGTAATAATAGGATGAGGAAGGCCCTCTATAAGAGTCATAGTAATAGGGATAGGAGGCTCCAAAGCCTAGGCCAATTCCTAATCCACCATAGTAATAATAATTATTTCCTCCTCCATGCCTATGATCATGATGTTTTTCATCCCTATCATGATGTCCGCCTTTATGGTGTCCATTCCTGCCCCCATGATGTCCCTTTCCTTGAGCTATCAGTAGATTACCTTTAATCTTTTGATTCTCATCAGCTTGCAAAGTAAGTGAGGAAAAAATTCCCATAGATAGAAAGGAAAAAGCGATAAAAAAGCCATATCTTTTGTACATAGAGTCTCCAGGGTTATATTAATAGTAGCCATTCAAGCTCTTAAGACACGAACTAAAATTTTTTATAAATTAATATCTAGATTGTTAATCAAATCAACCTATGCTTCCTATTTTACTGCTAAAGCTGTCTTTGGGTTAGATAACCTTGCACCTTGTAAGTACTTTTATAGATAGCCATAACCGCAAAATTTTTCTTACTAGCCAAAAATTTAGATCTTTTTACTAACCTCTAAGTTAGGGGACATTTACTTAATATTTTGCTAGCTTCATCTACCCCTTCAGCTTCACTTCTTAAAAAAAGGTTTTAAGCAGGCCTTTTCCTCAATAGAACAGTCCTTAAAGGAAAGAAAAAAAACTTCCAAGCTATCGAACATGCACATTTAAATTCAATCGCTAATCATTCCTATTCACTAAATTTTAAAGGCTTAAAATGGCTCCCACTTTTCTGGCTGATGCCACGCTCTTTCATTCGTATTTATTTGAAGTTTTCTTAATGAGGAGAAAAATTTAGCTAACTGTTGCCTTTATTTTAAAGTGTGTGATTTTCCCTACTAACTTCTTGAAGTAATTAAATTTAACTTTAAACTATAAACTCATTATCCAGGTATTCAATCTTTTCCTATCTAATTTACTGTTGTGGTTTAAAGAGTACCAAATAACTTTTAAAAATTGCATTCATGTTCTAAGGTTGATTAGTATAACTGCTTGGTTATAAGAAAATTAATTTCTACCCGCTCTTTTCAGCTGCTTCTCCCTCACTAAATGAGCAGGAATCTTTTTCTAATAATTTTAAAAATTACCTAGCAAGAGTTTATAATAATTAAGCCCAGTCATGTAAAAAAGATTAACCACCTATATTTAAGTTAACATTAATCCCATTATCCCAGTAATAATTAGGATGATAGTAGTAATAAGGATAACCATTATAATAATAGGGATAGGTGACAGAAGTATCACTATAGACGAAGCCTGGATTATACCAGGGATCTACCACATACACATTGCTATGCCCATGGTCATGATGCCACTGATGATCTTCATGATGATGTTCCCAACCATGATCGTGTTTTCCATGAAAGCCTTCATAAGAAGGATGCCCTTCTCCCTTAACGCTTCCATGATCACCTCCACCGTGTGCAAACAATCTAAGAGATGAAATAGCAAGCGTGGCGCTCCAAATTGTGACGTGAATTAAGATTTTTTTCATAATTAATCTCCATTTTAACTTATAATTTCTTTTAACGATTTTATGAGTTTTGAACAAGAAGGTAATGGAGGAGAATGTAAAAATATTTTATTATGCTTGCTTTCAAACATATAGAATATAAGAAGCCTGCTTTTCAGAAATTATGAAAAGCTAGAGAAAAGAAAAAATTAATTCTCTTAAAGATTTGGTAAGTTTAAATCTTGCTTAGGTAAGGATGATATTTCCCATTGAATGACTTTAATATAAAGATTGGAGTTTATAACTTTTTATTCATCAAACAGCGCTTTTACAAAGCGTTCAGCATTAAAAGGCTCAAAATCTTCTACCCCCTCACCAAAACCAATATATTTGATAGGAATGCCAAGCTGTTGTTGAATGCTAATAGCAATTCCTCCTCTTGCTGTTCCATCAACCTTGGTAAGAATTAAACCAGTAATAGGGGTATGTTTATGAAAAATAGTGGCCTGATCGATTGCATTTTGTCCTGTGGTCGCATCAAGCACCAAAAGAATTTCTTGAGGTGTACTATTTTGCACTTTATGACAGGATCTTTTGATCTTTTCAAGTTCTTGCATAAGATTAGCTTTGGTATGTAGCCTTCCAGCAGTATCAATGATTAATATATCTGCTTCCCTTGCTTTGGCTGCGGTTACCGCATCAAAAGCAACTGAGGCAGGGTCACTTTTGGCAGCTCCTTTAACAATGTGAATATTTAAGAGCTGCGCCCAGCGCTCCAACTGTTCGACGGCAGCAGCGCGAAAGGTATCAGCTGCGGCGAGTAAGACTTTTTTACCTTGGCTATGGTAGAACTTGGCGAGCTTAGCAGCTGAAGTGGTTTTACCATTCCCATTAACTCCCACAACTAGAATAACATGAGGGATAGAGGAGTCCATAGCGGGGACAGAAAGGGAAGGGCTCTTAAGACTTTGGATAATTTCTTGTTGGATTTCTTTGACTAAATCTTCCGGTTTTAAAAGAGGATGGCTGATGTGTAACTGGCGAATTTTCTCCGTTAAAGTTGCGGACATTTTAACCCCTAAATCCGCTTCATATAAAGTACGTTCTATTTGCTCTAAAGTTTCCTCATTGAGGGGTTTGGTAAAAAGGGCCTTAAGCTTATGTCCTAATACAGCACTTGTTTTGGATAAGGCTTTTTTTAATCTAGTATAGCTGCCTTTTAAAAAATCTAAAATCATAAAAAGTTTTTTCGTAAATTAGGTTAAGTAAAGAGAAAGTATACCACATAGGGCTTGAAGAATAAAAAGAAAAAATGGGTTAAGTAATTTGAGGTTGAGGAGACTGATGATGGATCTTCATGCCTTTCAATCTTAAAAAATATCGGCTAGCTTAGGCATTCTTGTAATTGCCTTTAATTAAGCAAAGGGAAGAACGGGCGATATAATCGTAAAATAGATGAAATGAGGCAAGGGCAAGCTTAAGGATTAGAGCAAGAAAAGTAGGAAGAGTCCCATCTTAGGGAAGACAGTTTTGTTGCCGGTTTATTTAACATTTAAAGAATTATATCCCTTCTTTGCTGAACTTAAGCCATCGCTGCTAAAGCATTTTCTCTTGCTACTTTCTCTTTTATAAATTTATAGGTTTATTTAGAAAAAAGTCAGAAAGAAGGGATCTACCCAATAATAAGCGAAAAAGGAGCAGGGATGGCGAGGAAAAGGCTGCCTAATAAATGAAAATTTAGGAAAACAAATTTGTAGCCATAACTTTTGGCCCATTAGGCCTCCTTCTAGGAGAAATAGGTGACTACAATTCTAGTGGCACAAAAGGAAGAGCTGCTGATAAGATAAAACAGATGGAAAGCTCAAAAAATATAATATAACAAGCTGTCTTAAAAAGAAGCAAAAGGCATAAAAGAAATAATGGTTACTATTCCTGGAAAAATCCCTCTGCGTATCTATCCTTTTTTTTGGATTTTAACTTTGATTATCGGCTGGTTAAACAGTTTTTCAGAGATAACTTCTATCCATGCTGCTTTGATTAAGACTGTTCTATGGGTAATCGTTATTACGTTTTCCATAATTGTGCATGAATATGGGCATGCTTTATCCGCGCTTGCTTTTGGCCAAAGTTCTACTATAGAGCTTGCTGGCTTAGGAGGAGCAACCTATCGAACAGGCCCTAAGCTTAAGCTATGGCAAGAATTTATCATTGTCCTTGCGGGTCCTCTTTTTGGCTTTGCACTGGCATGGAGCACTTATCTATTTTTAAACAGATGGGGTGAACATTCTTCCAATCTAGGAATTTTTGCTTTGGAAATCTGTTTCTATGTCAATACCTTTTGGACAATCATTAATCTGCTGCCTGTACAGCCTTTGGATGGAGGGCGCCTTTTAAGTATAGCTTTGGAAGGTTTATTAGGCTTACGAGGAATTAAGATTGCCTCTCTTTTAAGTATTTTTATTGCTACAGGGGTAGGTTTATTCTTTTTTGCTTTCCAGGCCACTTTGGCAGGATCTATGTTTTTAATTTTAGCTTTTGAAAGCTATCGCTCCTGGCAAAGTACTTCCTCTATGCAGGAGCAGGATCAAAACGATGCGATTAAAAATTTATTAAAAGCTGCAGAAGAAGACCTAGAGGAAGGCAGAAAGCAAGAGGCCTCCGAGAAATTTAGAAATATTCGAAACGTGACGCAATCAGGTGTGATATATAGGCAGGCCACCTACCATGAAGCTCTTTTATTAAGTGAAAAAGGAGAGTATAAAGAGGCCTATGAAATTCTTTATCCTCTTAAAAATAAATTTCATCTGCCAATTTGGCAGCTATTACAAGATTTAGCTTATCATAATCAAGAGTGGAAAGAAGTCATTCAATTAGGTGATCGAATATTTAGCGAGGCCCCTAGCTACCAAACAGCTCTTACCAATGCTCTCAGCTATGCTCAGTTAGGTGCAGCTAAACCTGCTGTAGGATGGTTAGAATCTGCAATTAGGCACGGGATGCCTTATACAGCCCCTGTTCTTTCTAAAGTTGAGTTTGATTCTATCCGTTCTAGCTCAGCTTTCCAAAATTTGTTAAAAAATTGCATTAATAAATTAAATTAAGTTTTTTTGTTTATAGCAAGTAATATAAAAAAGAGTTTTTTTTGGTTTATATGACTTGTTTTATTTAAAGGTATTAACTATAATTACTTTTTGAGTAATAAAACTTGGATGAGCCATGATCCACCCTTCTGTAAGGACAACCTCCCGGGTACCTCCCTCTATTAAAATAGAGGAACAAGAGAACTCCACAGTTAGAGCCATACAAATATGCAAAGAAAAATATCCTACCGACTTTAAGCAAAAAAAAATTATAGCCTTGGCAATTGTGATTGGAACCTTATCTTTAACGCTTCTTTCTGTGGTAGGTTCAATCGTAGCTGGCCTCACCTTAGCTTCTCCTCTAGGAGTTGCTTTATTAGTAGCTACTCCTCTAGCTATGGTAGGAATAGGCTTTCTTATCAAAAAAATTGATGACAAAACTCTTTATTGGTCGGGGGGAGTGGCTAATCTCCTTATCGAGAAAAAAGCTAAAGAGGAAAAGGAAGCAAGAGAAAAAGAAAAAAATAACGCTTGCAAAGTGACAGTGTCTTAAAAATAATCAAATTTAGCTTGCAGCTTTTCTGTTTTCCTAAGAAATAGCTCCCTCTTTGGCCTAAGAAGTTTAGCTTCTTAGCTCTTTATCCGCAATTGCTTGCCAACTCTTATCTTTTCTTAGATGATCAGCCTGCCTTTAATTTAGGTAAGCTATTTAGCCCACTGTGGAGGTTATTTATCTGATAGCCAGGAGATTTTTTCCTACCTTTTCAGTTTTTTTTAAGTTCTATTTTTTTAGGAAATAGAGCTTTCCTTTACCGAAATTGAAAGAATTTGCTATAAAAGTGCTGTTTCTAAATTAAACCCTGTGGAGAAGAACCGATGAAATTAAAATTAGTTTCTATCTTATTGTATACGATGATACCTATGTTAGTTACAGCAGCACCTGCAGCCGAGCAATCAGCTGTTACAGAGGAAAAAGTTCCTTTCAATCTACATAGCAATCCGGATACAACAGATGTTTTTGCTATTCCTTTAGACTCTAGCGAAGCAGAGCTAGATGGGGAAGAAGAAGAACTACAAGAACTTCAAAAATACGATGTAAAGAAAAATTAAGTCTTTAGAAGAAGTGCGAAGCTAAATATAGCTTCGCACTTAATTATCTCCCTTATTTTACCCATAAAGAAATAAAACGTGTGGTATTTCCTTGCTTAACCAGCAGAAGGACTGGCTTATTGCTATCATGGGTATCCAAAAGCTTATTAAACTGATCCACGCTGCTAACAGGCTGTTGATCAAGGCTTAAGATTAAGGTTCCTTTTTTTAGACCCGTCCATGCTGCAGCGCTATTAGGCAAAATCTTTGAGATCACTACGCCTTTTTGATCGCCATATCCTAAAGAGCGGGAAAGGTCAGGTGTAAGTTCCTGTACCTCAAGACCTAATTTGTTTTCTTTTTGCGTCGGGCTAGAAGTTCTTTCTCCTAAGCTAGGCATCCTGCCAACTTCTAGAGTGAGGGTAAAAGGTGGTATATCTTTGCGCTGAATGGTAAGGGTTAAGTTGCTGCCTGGCTTCATCAAGCCAATCGCATTCCTTAGCTCTCCAATGGTGTTAAATGAACGATCATTATATTGGAGAATGACATCACCTTGTTTAATGCCAGCTTTTTCTGCGGGTGAATCTTTACTTACCTCTGCTACAAGGGCTCCTTGAGGTTTTTCTAAGCCTAACGCTTTGGCAAGGTCTTTGTCGACTATCTGCAAAGCAACCCCTATAAAACCATTGGAGATGGTTCCGCTTTCTAAAATTTGTTCAAAATCATTTTTAATGATATTGCTAGGGATTGCAAAGCCAATACCCATATGGCCGCTACCATTTCTTGATATAATGGCTGTATTCATGCCAATCACCTCACTCTTTAAATTCAGAAGAGGGCCTCCCGAATTACCCCGATTGACAGCAGCATCGATTTGAATAAAATCTTCAATTTGAGCAATATCTAGGTTATTCCGACCTTTAGCGCTTACCACGCCCACAGTTAAACTAGCCTCTAAGCCTAAAGGGGCACCAATAGCCACAGCCCATTGGCCTACTTTAATCTCATCCGAGTTGGCTAGCTTAAGGTAGGGTAAATCTTGTGCATCAATTTTTAACACTGCTACATCGGTGCTAGGATCTTGTCCAATAATAGTAGCAGTAAAGCTTCTTTTATCATTAAGGATGGCCTCTATTTCAGTAGCTTTGTTGACAACATGGCTATTAGTAATAATATAGCCGTCAGAGGAGACAATAAATCCAGAACCTTGATTGATTTCTAGTTCAGGCAAGGGTTCAGGATAAAGAGGAGCACCAAAAAAAGGCTGAAAAGGTTGAAAAAACTCCTCATTAAAGAAATTGCTGCGCGGAGGAAAAAAGCTTTTTGTTTTAACTTGAATGGAAACGACAGCAGGAATTGCTTGGTCAGCAATTTGCGTAAAGTCTTGTAAAAGAACATTTGAACTGATTTCTTTAGAACTTAAAAGAGAACCTTGGCTAAAAACTAAGGAAAAACATACCAGGGTCCATAAACTACGTTTAATTAGATGCATAATTACCTTCCTAATTGGCTAAAAATTCAAGAGTTCGTGCAATAATTAAATAACCTTTTTCTAATCGATCGATTCCAAAATGCTCGTTAGGAGCATGAATCTGATCATCAGGCAAGCCCAATCCCATGAGAACAACCTCGCTTTGGCTGGCTTCAGAAAGCTGCTGGATGATCGGTATTGATCCTCCAGAATATGTAAAAGCACATGAAGTCTTATACACCTCCTCATAAGCTTTAGCGAAAGCTTGTACACATTTAGATGAAGGCTCTACTCTTAATGCCTTGCCTCCGCCTGCATGGATATGAACTTTCACTTCCACGCCTTCCGGAGCTTTTTGTTCAATAAAATTAGCAATTTTTTTAGCAGCCTCCTCAGGAGATTGATGAGGGACTAACCGACACGATAACTTAGCTATAGCTTGAGAAGGAATGACAGTTTTAAAGCCTTCTCCTACATATCCTCCTGAGATTCCGTTAATTTCTATCGTCGGTCTAAGCCAGCTTCTTTCTAGGGGTGTATAGCTTTTTTCTCCTCCCGTAGGCTTAGCTCCAAATGTAGAGAAATACTCTTGCTCGTCAAAATCAAAAGTAATTCTTTGTTTTTCCTCTGGGCTAAGCTCCTGCACATCTTTGTAAAAGTCAGGAATTCTTATACGGCCTGTTGAATCTCTTAGCTGTGATAAAATATCTACAAGCGCATGCAGGGGATTATAAGCTATTCCTCCATATGAACCTGAATGTAAATCTGTCTTAGTACCTTTAACTTCCACATCCATGGTCACGATTCCTCTAACCCCTAATGTAACTGCAGGAGCTGTAGGATGGCGAAGTCCTAAATCAACAATGGCAAGATAGTCTGCTTCAAGTTCTTTCTTTTTATGGGCCAGTAGTTCTGAAAGGCCTAAGCTGCCACATTCTTCTTCTCCTTCGATGCAAAATTTAACATTAATTGGTAATTTTCCATCAATATTCATGAGAGCTTTGAGGGCAAAAAGTGTGTAAAAACATTGTCCTTTATTGTCTTGGGCGCCACGTGCATAGACCTCTCCGTGGCGAATAGTAGGCTCAAAAGGGGGAGTGTGCCATGCCTCTAGGGGATCAACAGGTTGAACATCATAATGATTGTAAATTAATAAGGTGGGCTGAGAGGGGCCAGCCCTCATGTAAGAGGCAAAGATGACAGGATGCCCTTTAGTAGGCCAAATTTCAGCTTCAAAACCCATGCTTTTAAGATAGCTCATCACCCATTGGGCACAGGCTTCCATCTGGGATTTATAGCCTATCTCTGAGCTAATACTTTGAAAACGTAAAAAAGTAAAATATTCTTCCAAAGCATTTTTTTCCTGCTTTTTATAATAGTCCTGCAAAACATGCAGGGAAGGGAAAGAGTTTGGCATCAATTGACCTCTGGATAAACGTTGAAGGAAACTTAAAAAGATCTATACCATTGCTCATGTTTTTCTCTCAATAAAAGTTCCCTTTGAAGTATAAATCGCGGCTTAGTGAATAGTTCTATAAGCTAATCATGAGATAAAGCAGAAAGGTTAAAGCAGTGGCGAAAAGGGCAAAATAGATCAGAAGAGCTTTTTTTACTTTACAATGATGCTGCTCGATTAATAGAGGGTTTAGCAGGCAAGACTTTAAAAACTCTACTCTTTCTTTGATACTGTAATGATGCCAGTTAGGAGTGGCATAGTCTCCATTAGCATAGGCTACAGCTTCTAAAGCATTAATCATAGATTCCAAAGGTAAACCGACTTTAAAGACATGCAAGTCTGCCTGTCTTTCAAAAAGCCTAGAGAAGAAGCCAAACACGCCGCGAAAATAGCCTAAGGTAATAAGAGCATAAAAAGAAAAAATCTTGAGTGTATGGAAAAAATTTCCTGCCACGGAAAGAGGCCAACCCTTTTCTTGAGCTAGAATGTAGGACAAAGGGGCAGAAAAAAAATAAAAAAATATACCGGTAAGTGGAATGATACCACCTAAAATAAAGGGATAAAACAATAAATGACGATGAGTATTATGGCCGATTTCATGGGCCAGGATGGCTTCAATACTTTCCGTTGAAAGTTCTTTTAAAAGTCGCTCTGTGAACATCACATATCGAAAAGGAGATATGACTCCCATAATGCCCGCGGTCAGTTGATCGTGCATTACCGTCCATGTTTTCATGCCTGCATGTTTAAATCCCGACTTTTGACAAATCATTGTTAAGCGATTATTTAGCGTTCCAGCAGGTAAGGGTTTGCATTTCCAAATTTTTTGAAGGAAATAGGGAAGAAAAATGAATAGCAAGATAGCGATGAAGAGACTGAGAGAGGCAGACATCCATTCAAGAGTTTTTGTAGAAACCTGCGAGCTTACCAGGGCGTTAAAAATGTCTAAAACCAGGGTAATGATAACAAAAGGAAGGAAAAAGGGAATCAATAGCTGTAGCTGCCGTTGAGCATAATAAAAGCGTGTCTCCGAAACGCTGTAAGAATAAAACTTTACAAATGAAAGAGCATAAAAAAGTCCTAGCCCTCCTAAATATAGGCTAAGTTCCCACAGAATGTTAGGAAAATGCATGTTTTGCATGAAGGGAATTCTATGAAATAGACGGCCAGCATCTAAGAGATATTGATAAACGCTAAGGTAGGCTAACAATTCTATATTTATAATGAAGAGAATAAAACTCGGCTTTCTTTTAAACAGCTTCTTTAAAAAAGGGTATTGAAAAAAGAAGGTACTGCATAACCCTATATAAAGAAGCAAGGATATGCCAAAAGCACTCCAGGCAGAGTGAACTGCTGGCGCTGAAGTCTCTGGTAAGCTATTCATTAGCAGGAGAGCTAAAATTAAGAAAAAAATATGGGTAAACATAGGAGTAAATTATAAGAGCTTTTTCTACAATTAATCAACCTCCCTCTTTTGATGTTAATCTTTCCTTTGATAAGAGATCATGAAAAATTAGAAAAATTTTTGGAAAAGATTTAGCATTTATCCTCGTAGGTTATCCAATACAAGGCCTTTTCTCTACACTTATATGCCTAATTTGCTGGTTAAAATTTTCTAACTATCTATAGCAAGAGTAAGCTTGCAATCCTTGCAGCTATGTAGAAATCTATCAAGAAACTAAATCTCTTGGTTTAACAATTTAAACTCTTGAATGGAACTTAAAAACGCCTAACCGCAGGAATTGAGCTTATCTTTTATAAAAGCCTCATTATGATTGATTACAAGGGAGGATGGTAATTCCTTTAACCTAAAAAGCATAAAGGCAAGTAAGATGGCTTAAAAAGAAAAGGATGGGCTCATAAAAAGCTATTTTTCTCAATTAAGCTGGCCACTCCATTCTTAAAAAGCAGAGAAGTAACTTTTCTTCTCTTTGATTAGAGGTTGGGCCTATCTTCCTGTTTTTCTAGGGATGAGGGAGCGATTTTTTAATTTGCCTGCAGAGGATAGATATCTTAGTGTGTGGGCATAAAGCTTTTATCTTTAGCTAACTTGTGGTTGACTTTAAAGGTTTGGATTCAGGCGGCCTTTATATTATTTCATTTTGAAAAAAGAAATTTTTCTTTATAATTTCCTTATTTTACTTGGGTTGTTATATGAAAAATAAAGTTTTGATTAAAGTTTTTGCCTCCATTTTTTTAGCTGTGGGGGCTGGTCTTTGGTCGGGAGCAGATAAAGCGTTGGGGGGAGTGCCTTTCGTCCAGCTATATAACTTAATAGGTCAATTATTTCTGAATGCTCTAACATTAGTGGTTGTACCTCTAGTGTCTTCCTCAATCATTGTAGGGGCTGCTCGTATGGGAAGTGAAGGGGCATTAGGGACCTTAGGCTATAAAACTTTTAGTTATTTTATTTTGACTATGGTGCTAGCTGTAGTGGTTGGATTGGTTTGCGTTATGCTCATTAAGCCAGGCATAGGCCAGCCAGTAGAAGAGTTAAAAAGTAGCCATCCACAAGCAAGCAGATTAGTAGAACTTCATGCTCAAGGGCAAGGTGGAAGTTTTCAAAAAATTGAACAGCTCCTTTTGAAGCTTGTACCTTCTAATATCTTAGCTGCTGCCTCCCAAGGGCAGATGCTAGGGCTCATCTTTTTTAGTTTATTGTTTGGATATTTTACCTCTACTATAGACCCCTACCCCAGTCAGATTATACTAGGCTTTTGGAATGCTATCTTTCAGGTGATGATGAAAATTACTCATTTGGTTATGCGTGCTTTGCCGATCGGTGTTTTTGGTCTTGTAGCTAAAGTAGTAGCTACTACAGGAATAGAAACTTTTCGCTCAGTAGCTTGGTTTACTTTGACATTTTTTATTGCTTTATTTATTTATGCGGGGATTGTTTTGCCGCTACTATTAAAGTTTGTCGCTAAAGTTAGCCCTCTGGCTCATGTGCGCGCAATGGCTCCTGCTTTGTTAACAGCTTTTTCTACTAGTTCTTCTGCAGCTACCCTGCCTTTAACCTTAGAATGCTTAGAAAAACGTGCCCATGTGTCGAATAGGATTTGCAGCTTTACCGTGCCGCTAGGTACCTCATTAAATCTTACAGCTTCGGCCTTATTTATTTGTGTGACCGTTTTTTTTATCGCCCAAGTTTATAGTGTGACTTGGAGTCTCGGCTCGATTGCGACTATTTTTCTTTTAATTATTTTCTCTTCTATAGGCATGGCAGGAATACCTTCAGCTTGTCTTGTAGGAGCTATCTTGGTTTTACATACGATAGGATTGCCTGTAGATGCTATCGGTTTAGTATTAGCAGTAGAACGCCTTTTAGATATGTGTAGAGCAGTAGTTAACGTTTTTGGGACCTCTTGCTGTGCCGTGCTAGTTGCCCGATCTGAAAAAGAAAAAAACACTTTAACATCTCTTTCCGGCAAAGCATAAAAATTAATAAGATAAGGCTATGATGATACCAAATAGGCAAAAAACTGTTGTTGTAGGAATGTCTGGGGGCGTAGACTCGTCTGTAGCGGCGCTGCTACTAAAGCAGCAAGGGTATCATGTAATTGGAATGTTTATGAAAAATTGGGAAGAAACCGATGAGCATGGAACCTGTAAAGCTTCTTATGAATATGAAGATGTTGTACGCGTTTGTGAGCAAATAGGCATTCCTTATTATGCGGTTAATTTTGTCAAAGAATATAAAGAAAATGTTTTCAATCAGTTTTTAGAAGAGTTTAAGCAGGGATATACACCCAATCCTGACATTTTATGCAATCGCGAGATCAAGTTTAAAGTCATGTTTGAAAAGGCATTGGCATTAGGCGCTGATTATCTAGCTACCGGACATTATTGCCAATCTTTTACCCATGATGAGGAAAGCATTCTGGCAAAAGGGATAGACTCTGGTAAAGATCAAAGCTATTTTTTATATACCATTAAATCCCACGTGCTTTCTAAAGTTCTTTTTCCTGTTGGCAACCTTCACAAGCCAGAGGTTCGAAAAATTGCACAAGAGCATTGTTTAGCTACTTCTGCTAAAAAAGATAGTACAGGCATCTGCTTTATTGGTGAGCGCAATTTTAAACAATTTTTAAGTCAATATATTGCTTATCGGCCTGGAAACTTTGAAACTCTTGAAGGGCAAGTCATAGGTACACATGATGGAGTGGCCTATTATACCATCGGTCAACGCAGGGGAATGGGGATTGGAGGACAAGGAGAGCCCTGGTTTGTTGTTGGTAAAGATCTAGAGCGTAATGTGGTTTATATTGAACGGGGGGCTCATCATCCCGCCCTTTTTTGTGATGAATTAGTCGCTTGTGAGGCCAGCTGGGTCTCTCCTCATGGAAGGCCAACCTTGCCCTTGGCTTGCAGAGCCAAAGTACGCTATCGGCAGACAGATCAAGCCTGCACCATTATGACAGAAACAGACGGGCAGTTAAAGGTTGTCTTTGATGTTCCTCAACGTGCCGTCACCCCTCGGCAGTCAATTGTATTCTATGAAGGCGAAAAATGCCTAGGAGGAGCAATCATTCAGTCGGCAGGAGTATCCTATTACCATCAGAATAAAGCCTTACCTAAGCATATTTCTTTATAAGCCGGGTGATTTGTTTAGTTTCGCCCGACTTTCTAAAGTAAGCAAGTCTATTAGAATCTATCTTCTAAAACCAGTAGGCTAAGCCTGTTTTCATGCCATAGCCTCTAAGGCCATGCTTCTCGCGTGTTAAGCTAATGTTGTAAGCAAAACCTAGATTAAGTGACCATTGTTCATGAAGGTCTTTTTCTATCAGGAGGGCATAGCTAGGACCTTTAGCGTTGCTCTTACTTTTGTCTGTGCCCATGCTTTTAATGGTCGTATGACTGCGACTCCAGGCATATTGTACCATTAAGCCTACTCGGCAGCCCTTTGCAATTCTATAAAAAACTTCGATAGAAATATAGGGGGACCAAGAGCGAAATTTTTCTTTAGCTATTAACTTAAAATCTGCCATTTTTAAGGGAATCTTAGTCTTAAGCTGAGTGTAGTTAGCACCGATCGCAGGAGTAAAACACCACCTTTTAGAAGGAATAGTAAAGCCTAAGCCACAACCTGTGGTTAACAAGGTGCCTCGATTGGATCCATACATAAAACCAGGCCGAATGCATAACCCTTTATAGACAAGAGCATTAGCGTCGATTTTTATAGTAGGGAGGTCCATGGTTTTAACAGTTTTTCCAAAGTTCACAATATCTAGATGGACGAAAGTAGGAGCAACATCAATCTTGCCTCGGCAATCTCCATGTAAACAAGGAAAAGCAACTATAGATAAGCAAAAGCTTAAAAGTGAGAATAAGTTTTTCATCAATACATCCTATTAAAAAGTAAACTTTTAACATAAAAGGCAAAAAGTTTCTAGCCTTAAATGTGCTTGTCCTTTTTAGCAGCCTAGATTTTTATTCTTTAAAGTTGTCTCGAGCATGTTTATTGCATGCTTAGCATCATTAAGTATTTACTTAACGCAGGAAATATTGAATACCTGCCTAGGAAGTCTGAGTAGAGGCTTTAAGTAGTCCTTTTAAAAGATTGAAATCCTCTAATTTCGCCTATGTATCTGCTGTTCAATTTTAATCTGCTAAGGATTACCAGCTTTATTCATTGCAAACCACGCCAAAGGAAAGGCTTTTCCTTTATAAGCCATAGCTAAGGTTAAAATATTAATGTTTTTTCCCCTACCTGTCTATTGGTTCCCACAATAATCAGCCTTGCTTTCCTTAAAATGGTTTGGCGCTTCGGTATAGCAGCGCAGCACTACAGAATAATAGGGAAATCGTTCTTAGCGCTATTTAAGTAAAAAGACTTGGCGCTTCAGTATGCTAGTGAAGAACTGCGGAACCATGAGGAAATTGTTCTTGCGGCCGTCCAGCAAGACAGCCGAGCACTTATGCATGTTAGCTACAAACTTCAAAAAGATTTAAAACCTATGGTTAGGCAAGAACAAACAAATTTATAGGAAGACGCTTTTGAGTTATTTATTATGCAGCCCCATACTTTATAAAAGTCCTCTTTTTAACTAGCAAGAAAGCTTTCAGAGGGTTGGATATGTAGACTAGGTTTCTTTAAAGCGTATAAGCTAAAAAATACGCCAAAAAACTTTTCATTTTTGCTTCATCCAAAATAAGGAGAGGTTGGAAATTAAGGCTATTATTCAGGCGCTCATACAACTTTTTAAAAGAGAAAAGCTAAGTTTTTTGCTGGATAGGCTGATATTTCTTAAATATATTTTTTAGTTCGTCGGGAAGTGTTATTTTTGAGCGGGTCTGAGTATCCAGGCAAACGTGTACAGTTTTGGCTTTACCGATCAGCAGATGGTCTACTTTTCTGAAAATTTTGTAAGCAAAAGAAAAGGAGGTTGTTCCTAAATGAGCAACTTCAACATGCACCTCTAATGCATCTCCTACTTTAACCGGCTTTAGGTAGTCTGCTTCAGCATGTACAACTACGAAGGCGAACGAGGAATGGTGGAAAAGGTGATCTAAAGTAATTCCTTCCTGGTCCATTAAATCTTCTAGCGCATCATGTACAAAGCGAAATTGCTTAGCGAAATAAAGGATACCTGCCATATCCGTGTCATGCATTCTTACTTTGTTATAACTGATAAACATGTTATGTCCTTAAGGTCTTCTGATAAATTTTTAGATGATTATTCGCTAAGTAGTCATTAAGTCCATTCTTCATAACATCTTGCATAAACTATTGAAAGGCAAAAGGTATAAAATGACAAGCGGCCACCCGTGCAGGCTAACTAAGCCTTTAATGCTAAGCAACAAATGCAAATCAAAAAAGCTTAGCGAATAGAAAGAATAGCTATTTGGGAGTATTGTTGGCGGTGTAGGTGCTCCATAAAATCTCCCCTAAAGCCCTATCTATCCTGCGATCGCTTACCATGTTGGCATGAATAATTATAGTAGATAGGTAATATTGTTGTTTGCTAAATTTTTTTAAATTAAAAAGACAATTTGTTTTGGGAATTTTTTAACTCTATTAATCAAGGAGTCATTATAATGGGATGCTTTTTTTTTAACTTTAATCCTTTTAATTGTATAGATCTGCACCCTTGGCGTTTTATTACTGAGGCTCCTCCCTCAATAAAAACGATACCAGAAGAATTGATTGTGCATATTTTTTCTTTTCTCTCCCCCCAAGAGCTTGTGGATGCTCAGCAAGTATGTAAACGCTGGAAAAGAATAGGAGATGAAGAGACATTGTGGAAAAGACATCATCACCAGCATTTTAAAGACAAACCCTTATATATTAGCTTTTTTCTAAAAAAAGCTCGAACTTTTAGGAATAGTTATCTTTTTTATAGCCGCTGGGAATTAATAGACCGGCAAACTAAGTTAGTGGTTGCCTCTTGGCATGCCTCTCCCGAATATAATCCATTTTTATTCCGATTTAGCGAGAATTGACCTTATTGGCCAGGTAGCAGGTAATTGGGCGATAAATGAGCATTTAATAGGTAGGGAAAGCTGGTGAACGCATATACTCTTGAAGGTTTTTGCTATCTTTAACTCTTTACCCCTTGCTTGGTTATAAAGTGTTTTTAGTTGCCTAGGCAGTTTGGCTATCGACTATGGCTGTACTTAAGGCCTATTAGCTTAAGCTTTGTGTAGGGATTACTTTGAAAAAAAGCTAATTTGTGCGGATTAATGCTTTCATTGCCGTCTTAAAACCGAAGGATAGGCTAATTTCCAAGGTGGAAAATCCTGAAGAGGGTCGGTTGGCTGGCCTTACCCTTAAAGCTTAAAAGATGATATTCAACCCCTCTCCTTTAGAGCACCTAGGGAAATAACCAGCTTTTTTTCGCATACCGTTGATTTTAAGCCCCTGTCGCCTTATTACTACTACGTTAAATTTAAGAGGAATCAAAAAATAGCGTCGTAGATGAGTTGTGAATAGCTTGGCAAAAAGGGTAAATGGTAATCCCGACTTTGACAGTTGTTTTCTAAGCATTTAATTATTAAAGGATTGTATTCAAAAATTCAGACACAACATAGGGGGTTGACACGTAGTAGTATTATTTAGGTTTTTAGGAGAAGCTTTTTCTGCGAAAGGAAGCTTAGGGTTAAATGATTATATTTCAACCGATTTTAATCGCCTAAAAAAGCTTTCTTACTCTTTAAACTTCTCCTCATCCATTTCCCTCTTAACGCGGACAGTAATTGGCCAAAATCAATAGAAAGAATAAAATAAGCAGCTTCATAAATTTTTTTATGTTAAAATGGTTGACTGAGTTTGCTAGCCATTTAAAATTGTGGAGAATTTAGCTCGCCTTAATACGATCAAGCTTGATGGGGGAATAAATAAAAATGGCCATTCCAACGCGTACCTATTTAAATGCCCAAGGTGAACTTTCTCCGGAGTGTAAGGTAAATATTGCGGACGAGGTTTTAGTTAAAGCTTATCAAACAATGGTTTTAACACGCCGCTTAGATGAAAGAATGATAACCCTTCAACGGCAAGGAATGATTTCCTTTGCTTTAAGCTCTTTGGGTGAGGAAGCCTGCTCTGTTGCAAGTGCTGCTGCTCTTTCATTTGAAGATTGGCTTTATCCTCAGTATAGAGAAAGTGGCATTATCTTTTGGCGAGGATTTACTCCGCAGCAATATATTCACCACATGTTTTGTAATAAAGAAGATCTTATTTTGGGAAGGCAAATGCCCAATCATTTTGGATCTCGTGCTTTAAATGTTGTACAAGTATCTTCCCCTATAGGTACGCAAATTCCTCATGCTGCTGGCTGTGCTTATGCCATGAAAATTCAAAAAGAAAATACAGTGGCTGTAGCTTATTTTGGTGAAGGAGCCACTTCCGAAGGGGACTTTCATGTAGGCTTGAATTTTGCGGCGGTAAGAAAAGCTCCTGCGATTTTCTTTTGTCGAAATAATGGATATGCCATTTCTACGCCAGCCTCATGCCAGTTTACTAGCGATGGAGTGGCACCCCAAGTGATAGGAAGAAATGTAACGACTTATCGCGTTGATGGTAATGATTTTTTTGCTATTTATGAAGCGGTGTCCCAAGCTAGACAGGCATGCATAGAAGGTCAAGGCCCCGTTTTCATTGAAGCCATGACCTATCGCTTAGGAGCTCATTCTACTTCGGATGATCCTTCGGTTTATCGTCAAGAGAAAGAAGTTTTAGAAAAGCAACTAGCTTGTCCTATCACTCGCTTAAAGAATTTTTTGGAAAAGAAAGGTTTATGGGATGTGCAGCAAGAAAAAAGTTACTTAGACTCTATTAATAAAGAAATTACAGAAGCCATCCAGGTGGCCAAAGAGACCGGTAGGCCTGCTTTACATTCTCTTATAGAAGATGTATATTTTGAAGTGCCAGCTAGCCTTGCAGCTCAGTACGAAGACATCCAATCGCTTTATCATGAATAAACCACCCCATATTTGTTTAGTAGGTTAACATGGCAATCATGAACATTATCCAATCTTTAAATCACACTCTTCATCAAGAGTTTGCACGTGACTCACGTTTGCTAACTTTTGGCGAGGATGTAGGTGCCTTCGGAGGGGTCTTTCGCGTAACCACAGGCTTGCAAGAAAAATTTGGAGAAGAGCGTTGCTTTGATACTCCTTTGGCAGAGGCTGGCATCATAGGTTTTGGCATAGGCATTGCACAAAAAGGCCTTAAGCCTATTTGCGAAATCCAATTTGCCGATTATATCTATCCAGCTTTTGACCAGATTGTCAACGAGATGGCTAAGATGCGCTATCGCACGGGTAACCAGTACAGCAGCGCAATGGTTATACGCACTCCTTATGGAGGAGGGATTCATGGAGGACATTACCACTCTCAATCGCCAGAGGCTTTCTTTCTCCATATTCCTGGCCTGGTGGTAGCAGTAGTTTCTTCTCCTTATGATGCTAAAGGATTGCTTGCTTCTGCCCTTCGCTCCAATGATCCTGTCCTTTTATTAGAACCCAAAAGGATTTACCGCTCTTTAAAGCAAGAAGTACCTGAAGAAGAATATTTAATTCCTTTTGGTCAAGCCCATGTGGAACGTACAGGTAGGGACATAACCTTGATTGGCTGGGGAGCACAGCATCATCAAAATAAGCAGGCGGCAGAGGAGCTGGCCCAGCAAGAAAACATTGATGTAGAAGTTATAAACCTACGTACTTTAAATCCTTTAGATATTCACACCTTGGTAACATCAGTCAATAAGACAGGTCGCTGCGTTGTTTGTCATGAAGCGCCTTTAACTCAAGGTTTTGGTGCCGAGCTCTCGGCGTTGATTCATGAGCGTTGCTTACTAAAACTTCAAGCACCTGTTAAACGTTGCTGCGGCTTAGATACGCCTTTTCCTCATACTTTAGAGAAAGAATATCTGCCTGATACTCCTCGCGTTAAAAAGGCAATTTTAGAAACCCTTGATTACTAAACGGAAGACTCCATGGCTAAAATTCATACCGTAACCTTGCCTGATATTGGGGAAGGGGTTATCGAAGGAGAAGTGGTTGAATGGCTTAAAGATATCCAGGATACCGTCCTGCAAGATGAAGCTGTCGTAATTGTAATGACTGATAAAGCTACTGTAGAACTTCCTTCCCCTTATCCTGGAAAAATCGTCAAGCATTACTATAAGCCTGGAGAGATATCGATTAAAGGAAAACCTCTTTACGATATAGAATTACTTGAAGGGCATACCGCAGTGCCCCCGCCTCAATTTAAGCTTAAAGAAAGTTCTCTCCCTAAGCCTTGTCCTTTGTCTCCACTTGCTCCTAGTCATACTGATGCCTCTGCTCTTGCACCTGAATCGTCAGATGTTTTAGCTCTGCCTTCTACAAGGAAATTAGCTCAAGAAATGGGAATTGATATCTCTCAGATTCAGGGAACGGGCAAAGCAGGCCGCGTAAGACCAGAAGATTTACGTCAATATGTTCGGCCCTTGCCCAAGGAAAATTTAGATACCAGTGTTCTTCGTCTTGAAGGAGATAAAGAGCTTCCTATCATAGGTATTAAAAATTTAATGTACCAGAAAATGGTAGAATCTAAACGTAAAATTCCTCATTTTTCTTATTTTGAAAAAGCTGAGGCGACAAGGCTTGTGCGTTTACGCCAAAAATTTAAAGAAGAGGGGGCTAAGAAGAATATTCAAGTCACTTATATGCCTTTTCTGCTTAAAGCTTTAAGTTTAACTTTAAATAAATTTCCTCAGTTTAATAGTTCGGTGGATCAACATAAGCTGATCATTCATCAGCAGCAGCATATAGGCATTGCCATGGCATCGCCCTTGGGATTAATTGTACCGGTACTTAAAAATGTTCAAGCTCTTTCTTTAATCGATTTGATTTATGCTTATGAAGAACTTAAAAACAAAGCTAATACCAATAAGCTTCAGCCGAGTGAGATGAAAGAAGGGACTATTACTATCAGTAACTTTGGAGTCTTAGGGGATGGGGGGCTATGGGCAACGCCTATCATCAATTATCCTGAAGTAGCTATCTTAGCCGTTAATCGTATTCAAAAACAGCCATGGGCTTGTAATGATCAAGTAGTGCTCAGGGATGTTCTCAATTTATCATGGAGCTTTGACCATAGGATCATAGATGGCGATCAAGCGGCAGCCTTTTCTCATTATTATGCTCATCTTATCAAAAATCCAGCTCCTTTATTGTAAAAATAGCTATCATAAATTTTACAAAAAAATAAGAATGGCTTTTTTTCTGAATAACTTTTCTATTGCTATTTTGCTTATTTTATTTGTAAATTTTTTTTGAGATAGCTAATGTACAATTTATAGGATAGCTTTTAATTGTGCAGGATGAGTATGCCGATGGATTTTATTTTAGCGGGAGCCTTAACATTTGCCGTTTTAGCTTATTTGATATATACCCTACTTCACCCTGAAAAATTCTAAGAGAAGAGTACTTATGTCCTATGCCGATTGGGCTACACTCCTTTTCTTTCCTGCTCTTCTTATTGTGTTAACACCTGTTCTTGGTAGATATATGGCTAAAATATTTACCGGCCAAAGAACTGCCGTGCATTTTTTCTTAGGAGGCTTAGAGCATTTATTTTATCGCCTCAGTAGCGTAGATGCAAAAAAAGAGATGAGCTGGCTTGAATATGCGACAGCTCTTCTTATTTTCAATATCATCGGCTTTCTAGGCCTTTTTTTTCTTCAACTTTTACAACATATCCTTCCTCTTAATCCTCAGCATTTTCCAGCAGTTCCATGGCCATTAGCCTTTAATACTGCGATAAGCTTTATTACTAATACTAATTGGCAAGCCTATGCAGGTGAGACCACAATGAGCTATCTGACGCAAATGCTTGGGCTGGCCGTACACAATTTTTTGAGCGCAGCCACTGGATTGGCTACCTTATTAGCTTTAATTCGGGGCCTTGTGAGCAAAAATACTAAACACATAGGCAATTTTTGGAGCGATCTTATTCGTTCTATCGTCTATCTACTGTTACCTCTTTCTATACTACTAGCTTTATTATTGGTTAGCGAAGGGGTCGTTCAAACCTTTTCTCCTTATATTGAAGTGACTACTTTGGAAAATTCTCAGCAAATCATTCCTCTAGGACCCGTAGCCTCACAGGTAGCTATCAAACAGCTGGGAACAAATGGTGGAGGCTTTTTTAATGCTAATAGTGCACATCCTTTTGAAAATCCTTCCCCTGTTACCAATCTTTTTGAAATGCTTGCTATTTTGCTAATACCAGCAGCTTCCGTATATGCCTATGGAATCTTAATCGATTCCAAAAAGCATGCATGGAATCTTTTCGCTGTTATGATAGCTCTTTGGGTGGTTGGCTTAAGTATTTCCTTCTATGCGGAAAAACTCATGGATCTTGCTATGGATGCCTCTCCTTTCCTCGAAGGAAAAGAGACCCGGCTAGGAACTAACCTTAGTCTTGTATGGGCTATGTCAACCTCAGCTACGTCAAATGGCTCAGTTAATGCTATGCTTTCTAGTCTATCCCCTCTAAGCGGAGGAATGGCTATGCTTAACATGATGCTAGGAGAGATAGTTTTTGGAGGGGTAGGAGTAGGACTATGCTCGATGATCATGTTTGCCATCCTTACAGTTTTTCTTGCAGGTCTTATGGTAGGAAGGACACCAGTGTACTTAGGTAAAAAAATTGAGAGAAAAGAAATGCAATGGCTAATGCTAGCTACTTTGATGCCTAGCTTTCTCATTCTCATAGGGAGTGGACTTTCTTGCATACTGCCAGAAGCCCTTGCTAGCTTAGGAAGCCAAGGTCCTCATGGTTTATCAGAAATTTTATATGCTTTTTCATCGGCTGCAGGTAATAATGGTAGTGCGTTTGCTGGAATAAATGCTAATACACTTTATTACAATCTGTTCTTGGGAATAGTCATGCTAATAAGTAGGAGTTCAATAATTTTGTCTAGCCTTGCTATAGCGGGTTTACTTGCCTCTAAAAGGGCTTCTCCTCATTCTTCAGGGGACTTTTCCATTAGCTCTCCTTTGTTCGCTTTTTTACTTTTATGCGTGATCCTTATCGTAGGAGCTTTAACATTTTTTCCTGCATGGTCGTTAGGTCCCTTAGCGGAGCATCTTTTAATGCTTAAAGGACAGACATTTTAAATTCAGAAAAATTGAGAGATGAAAATAATGTCCAATAAGGGATCAAAACTTTAGGGATAAAGGAGATCGAATGCAGTCCAACCAAAAGAGCTTGTTAACTTTGAAAATTGCTGCAGAGGCTCTTAAAGAAGCAATCAAGATGCTGGCTCCCCAGGATCAATTTAAAAATCCTGTCATGTTTGTGACTTATCTTGGAGCCCTGGCTACCACAAGTTATGTCATCCAGGAGATTTTTTATCAGCAGTTAGCGTGGATTAATTTGCAAATTACCGTTTGGTTATGGTCTACCATCCTTTTTGCTAATTTTGCTCAATCCATTGCCGAAAGTAGAGGAAAAGCACAAGCGGCAAGTTTAAGAAAAACAAAAGTTCAAGCTAATGCTCGTCAAGAGATCAATGGAATAGAGATAAAAATTCCTGCAGACCAGTTAAAAAAAGGGGATGTAATAATTTGCGAAGCAGGGGATATTATTCCTACCGACGGGGATGTCGTGGAAGGGGCTGCTACAATTGATGAATCAGCTATAACAGGTGAATCGGCACCTGTCATTAGAGAAAGTGGAGGAGATAGAAGCGCTGTAACGGCAGGAACTAGGGTGCTGAGCGATCGCCTGCGTATTCAAGTGACTGCAGAGCCCGGAAATAATTTTTTAGACCGCATGATACGCTTAATTGAAGGCGCCAAACGGCAGAAGACACCTAATGAAATTGCCTTGCATATCGTGCTTTCGGCTTTAAGCATTATTTTTCTTATCACCATCGTTTCTTTGAAAGCTTTTGGAGAATATAGTGCCCATGCTTCTAAGCAAGATATTTCCCAACTCCTAACCTTTCCTATTTTAGTGGCTCTGCTAATTTGCTTAATCCCTACGACCATTAGCGCATTGCTAAGTGCGGTAGGAATTGCAGGGATGGATCGTTTATTTAGGCGCAACGTGATAGCTTTAAGCGGCCGTTCGGTGGAAGCTGCTGGCGATATAGATTTGTTGATACTCGATAAAACAGGCACGATTACTATCGGCAATAGAATGGCTACAGCTTTTTTACCTGCTGTAGGCATGGATGAAAAAGCTTTTGCAGAAATTGCTCAGTTAGCTTCTCTATCTGATGAGACTCCCGAAGGCCGTTCTATTGTAGTTCTTGCTAAAAAATTATTTGGCTTAAGGGCTGAATCTTTGGATACAAGAAACTCTATCGTTGTTCCTTTCTCAGCCACTACACGCATGAGCGGTATCGATTTCGTAGACGGTTTAGGAAAGGTTATACGGCGCATACGCAAAGGCTCTACAGAAGCCATTAAAAAGCATCTAACAAGTTTAGGAGGGCATTATCTTGATCAGCTAGATGCTGCTATACAAACTATAGCAAGTAAAGGAGGAACACCTTTATTGGTCAGTGATGAGGATAAAATTGTAGGGATCATTCACCTTAAAGATATCATTAAAGGAGGTATCCAAGAAAGATTTGCGCAGATGCGGCGCATGGGTATTCGTACCGTAATGGTTACTGGTGACAATCAATTGACCGCTGCAGCTATTGCAGCAGAAGCTGGAGTAGATGAATTTATTGCTGAGGCTACACCCGAAATAAAACTAGAAAAAATTAAAAGCGAGCAAGAAAATGGAAGGCTAGTGGCTATGACAGGCGATGGCACCAATGATGCACCCGCTTTAGCTCAGGCGGATGTAGGTGTAGCAATGAATACAGGCACACAGGCATCTAGAGAAGCTGGCAATATGGTAGATTTAGATAGCAATCCTACCAAGTTAATAGACATCGTAGAAATTGGCAAGCAGATGTTGATGACAAGGGGTGCTTTAACAACTTTTAGTATAGCTAATGATGTGGCTAAATATTTTGCCATCATTCCAGCGGTCTTTGGAGCACTGTATATAGGAGATGAAGGAGGCTCTGGGCCTTTGTCGGTACTTAACATTATGGGCTTAAATTCACCTCAGAGTGCTGTTTTAAGTGCTATTATCTTTAATGCCTTAATCATTGTGGCTTTAATACCTCTAGCTTTAAGAGGGATCCAATATAATGCTCAGTCGGCACAGGCTTTGTTAAGAAGTAATCTCCTCATCTATGGATTAGGAGGTCTTGTGGCTCCTTTTGTAGGAATAAAACTTATCGATATTTTAATCACCTTTTTTGGCTTTGTAGAGTGAGAGAGTTTATATGTTAAGAATTTGGACTAGCTTCAAGATGTTTCTGTGGTTAACAGCTTTAACAGGGATTATCTACCCTCTCTTCATTACTCTTATAGCGTATTTAACTCTCAAAAATAAAGCGGAAGGGGATTTTATTTCTTTTAATGGAAAGTGGATAGGGGCTGCTTTGATCGGGCAAAATTTTGAAAGCGATCGCTATTTTTGGGGACGTCCATCGGCAAATAATTATAATCCTTTAGCATCAGGGGGAAGTAATTTAGGCCCTACCAGCGAGACTTTAAAAAAGGTTATTGAAAAACGTACAGTAAAGATAAAAACAACCTACGATGACAGAAAGGATCTCTTAATTCCTAGTGAGCTACTTTTTGCTTCTGCCAGCGGATTAGATCCGCATATTTCTCCGCAGACGGCCTACTTTCAGGCAGAACGGGTAATCAAAGCAAGAGGTTGGAATGAAAATAATAAAGAAGCTATTTTTCGACTCATCGAAGCCTCCATAGAATTGCCGCGTTGGGGCTTCCTAGGCGCACCTTATATCAACGTGCTAAAACTTAATTTAGCTTTAGATGCATGGGATAAAGCTCAAAAGGAATGACAAATTTTATAGAGGGAAAAAGTCACAATAAGCTTTATAATTTTTTAGCTTCTTTTGTCCTAACTCCTCTTTATTTTATAGATTGAGCTAGATTTCTCTAAATTTATAAAAAGATTATCTCTTGATAAAGATTTTTTAAATTATCAAAATCATGTAAGCGTTCACGGGGTATGCCCAGCTTTAGACGCGATCCTGTGGGCATCTGCAATGTCAAAATGCTCGCAAATAGCTGGTTTTTTCCTATTTACTGCCCTTTCTGATTTGTAGTAAGTCTTTAGCATCAATGCCTTAAGTAGAGATGCTCCCTGTGACCGCTTACAAAATCATTTATAATTTAAGCTGTTTAGCTTAAGAACGTAATAAGGATAAACTAACTTTATCCTAAAAAGTTAATAATCGCGAGTGACAGGTGTGTGCACCTATTGTAGGTAAGAAAGAGGCAGCTAAGCTATCCGAGCACTCTAGGTAGCAGCTGCAAATGCTATTTTTTACATTTTAAAGAGAGCATATCAAGAGGCCTATCTTCTTCGTAATCCCTTTTTTTGGGGGGAAGTGGATGGGTTCATTAATTTAAAATAAAATAAAGTAATTTATTCGAACAAATTAATACTTATTTAAGCCGATCGATGCGCCGAAGTTGGGTCAAGCTAACATAACTTAAGCTCAAATATAGCCGATAGCCAAAGTATCAAAATAGCTAGAGAAAAAAGGCTTTGCAGGTATGACTTTAGGCAAGAAAGTTAAAAGTAGGAAAAGGCATGAATGGATGAGCTAGGTGGGATTGTTAATAGCAATGTTGATAAGCAGAGAGTAGTTTGCAGCGAAAAGGATAGGCTAAGAGCCCTGTTTTATTTCTTCCCTGCAAAAGCTTAAGGGGGTAAGGAATATTTGCGCATGCAGAATATAGCTAAGAAAAGATGAAGGTGTAAGCAGCTTTATATGAGGGTATGGATCTATCAAATTTAAGGTGAGAAGTTTTTTGAGCTGCTCTTTATGTAATCATATGCTTAATAAAAAGCTTGCTTTTAAGGAGAAAGCCACTTTGGAAAAAGGCTAATTTCTTTTTGGGTTATGCAGATGTAGCTTCTATAAGCAGCTGTAGCTTCTATAAAAGGTAAGATAAAAGTTTGCCAAACACCAACTACCTCTTGCTCTTGTTAGTAGGGTGCGTCTTAGAGTGAGAAAGAGAGTACTAATATATTAATTTATACGATGTTTTTTAGTTGTATAGAAGGTTAGCTTTTAAAATAAATTCTGTTGATTTTATAAGCCATAGTTGTTAAAATTTAATGAACTTAAAGAATAAATAGGGTCAAAATGAAACTAAGCGGTTTTCCTCAATTATGCATATGGATTGATCGTAAGGCTGACTACGTGCCTTTAATCAGTACAGTGACTAACCTAGTCAATATTTTCCAAAAATGTGTTTATATACCGACCCTGCAAGAAAAAAACTTATCTGTAAGCAAAAGTTATTACCGCTATCTTAATAAAAAAAGTTTTGGCAGGTGCATTGTTTTATTAATCCCCATCTTAGGAAATATATGGGTTGGAGTTTGGGATATTCATCGCTATAGACTCAAGAATAAGAACCCAAAACCGCTAAGAGCAGACCAGACGATTAACTCACCCCAAGATGCGGTGAAAGAAATTAATAATGAATCGGCTCCATTGGTTATTGTTCAAAAAGGTGACTTAACGCTTGACAATCTCAGCGAGAAGTTTAAAAAAGATAAGGCTACCGCCCTTGCTGAGATGCAGAAAAATGGATGGGAGCTTTCTCAAGCTAGAGAAGATTTTAAAAAAGATCAAGATATCGTATTGGCTGCTGTTAAGCAAAGCGGCTTAGTTCTTAAGTATGCTCATCCAGAATTACAAAATAATAAAAATATCGTACTTGCCGCTGTTAGCCAAGATGGTCTAGCCCTTAAATATGCTAGCCAAGAACTTAGGAATGATAAGGAAGTCGTACTTGCCGCCGTCCAGCAAGATAGCTTAGCTCTTGAGTATGCTAGCCAAGAGCTTAAAAATAATAAAGAGGTGGTGCTTGCTGCTGTTAAACAAAATGGCGCATCTCTTAAATATGCTAGCCAAGCGCTTAAAAACGACAGGGAGGTCGTTCTTGCTGCTATTCATCACCAAGATCCGGTCCTCCAGTACCTTGATAAAACGGTGATAAATAATGAGAGATTTGTGCTTGTTGATTTTAAGCATCGGTGCTTGACTATCCAGTATGGGGGCAAAAAAATTAAGAACGACGAAGAGGTCATGCTTGCTGCTGTTCAGCAGGATGGCTTAGCCCTTAAATATGCCAGTGAAGAAATTAAAGATAATAGAAAAGTCGTGCTTGCTGCCATTCAGCAAAATGTATGGGCACTTGAGTATGCCTCCAGGTCTCTAAGAGATGATAAATATCTGCTACTTATCGCTGTTCGGCAAGCTGGCAGTCTACTCTTTTATGCCAGCCCATGGATTAAAAGTAATAAAGATATTGTGCTTGCGGCGGTCCAGCAAGATGGTCTGGCACTTCGGCATGCTGGAGAAGATCTTAAGAATGATAAAGAGGTGGTACTTGCTGCAGTTCAGCAAAACGGCCAGGCTCTTCAGTATGCTAGTCAAGAACTTAGAAATGATAAAGATATTGTGCTTGCGGCTGTCCAGCAAGACGTTCGGGCACTTGAGTATGCTGGAGAAGACCTGAAGAATGATAAAGAGGTAGTACTTGCCGCAGTTCAGCAAAAAGGCAAGGCTCTTCAGTATGCTAGTCAAGCACTTAAAAATGATAAAGATATTGTGCTTGCGGCCGTTCGGCAAGACGGCCAGGCACTTCAGTATGCTGGAGAAGCTCTTAAGAATGATAAAGAGGTGGTACTTGCCGCAGTCCAGCAAAACGGCCAGGCTCTTCAGTATGCTAGTCAAGAACTTAGAAATGATAAAGATATTGTGCTTACGGCCGTCCAGCAAAACGGTCTGGCACTTCAGTATGCTGGAGAAGATCTTAAGAATGATAAAGAGGTGGTACTTGCCGCAGTCCAGCAAAACGGCCAGGCTCTTCAGTATGCTAGTCAAGCACTTAGAAATGATAAAGATGTTGTGCTTGCGGCCGTCCAGCAAAACGGTCTGGCACTTCAGTATGCTGGAGAAGATTTTAAGAATGATACAGAAGTGGTGCTTGCCGCAGTTCAGCAACAGGGCTGCTCCCTTCAATATGCTAGTCAAGCACTGCGAAACGATAGGAAAGTCGTCATGGCCGCTGCTAAGCAAAATGGCATGGCACTTCGTTATGCTAGTGAGCAACTTCAGAAAGATAGAGAGTTCCTTAAGCTATGTAACAAGTAAATGATTAATTGTGCTTCTGCTAGAGAGGGAGTACTCAACAGAAATGCTCTTATTGCTTCAAATTAAAGCGGATATACCATGAATCCTAGCTCTTTTATTACCAGTGAAACCCTACCTAATGAAATACTAGCCCCTCTTTAGTAAATTTAAGATTAACCGATCTGTCCCTTTTACCCCAGAGATTGGACAGCTGCCTGAATGGTTAGATTTTAAGTTAGGCGGAAATCTGCTTAAGGATATTCCCGAGGAACTAAAGCAGCGTTTTAGGCTATAGCTGAAAAGGTACCTGACTCATCACCTGTACTGTTAAAAGGGTAAATTATAGGCTTAGGAGGAACAAATGATAAACGGCTTTAATCATCAGTATGCAGAGGATAGCGGCAACGGAGTAAATTTTTGGGCGCTCCTTCTTCCTTTAAACCTATATTTTTCCTTCATCCTTTAATGGATTCATTCTTAGGACCATAAAGTTATGCTTCCTCTTTGTACTAAAGCTTTGTTATAATCGGGCCAATTATGTATGTGGTAAGGGAAGAGAGCTTTTTTGATAGCTTGCCTATATTCTTGTTTTTGCAAACTAAATTTTATAGCTCTTAAGCGTTAAAGAGCAATCTTATCGTCTACGCTTCTTATCATTTATGCAACAATGCCCATGAAGGGTATATTTAAATGTGATTGAAATTAAGAAATGTTTATCCCGTTTTTTGCTAAAAGATTTTCAATAATTACAGTGTAGCTTATACTCGGATAGTGCATTTTTAATTTTTTGTAGTTAGAGAGCGTTTAAGAAATAAATGTTTTTAAATAGATTAGAAATTTCTGGCATTAAATTTAACTATTTATTTAAAAAAAGATAACCTCTACATTAGGTTAATAAACAATATAAGGTGCCATGCAAATGAATTCTTTATCTAGAGTCTGCCTATTTATAGATCATAAGGCTGACTACGTACCTATCTTTAGCACGGTGACTAATTTAGTCGATATCTTTCAAAAAGCTATTATTTTACTCCTTAAGCAAAAAGAGACCAAAGATCCTTACTATGCTCATCTTAATCAGAAAAGTTTTAGACGATGTGTAGTTTTGTTAATTCCTGTATTAGGAAATATACTGGTGGGGATTTGGGACGTTGCTCATAAGAAAGAAGTTGATAAAAAGATTGGGCATACTGTTGCTCAAAAGAATAACAAAGCCTTTAAGAAGGCTGACCCCCACTTTTCGAATGGTAGAGAATCTGTGCTTACCGCTGTTCAACAAAGTGATTTGACGCTTCAGCCTACTACCAAACAGCTTCGAAGGGATAGGGAAGCCCCTCTTGCTGCTGTTCAGATAAATAGCTTGACCCTTCAGCCTACTACCAAAGAGTTTCAAAGAGATAGGAAAGTCCCTCTTGCTGCTGTTCAGAAAGATGGCTTAACGCTTCAATCTGCCCTACAAGGGCTTCAAAGCGATAGGGAAGCCCTTCTTGCTGCTGTTCAGAAAAATGGCCTGGCCCTTCAATTTGCTCCCGCAGAGCTTCAAAACGATAGGGAAATCGTTCTTACTGCTGTTCAGAAAAATGGCTTGGCGCTTCAGTATGCTAGCCAAGAACTTTCAAATGATAAAGAAATCGTTCTTGCTGCTGTCCAGCATAGCGGTTTGGCGCTTCAGCATGCTAGCCTAAAGCTTCAAAATGATAGAGAAGTCGTTCTTGCTGCTATTCAGCAAGACGATTTAGGGTTTCAGTACGCTAGTCCTGAACTTCGAGATAATAGAGAATTTGTCCTTGCTGCTGTTCAGCATAAGGGTTTGGTGCTTCAGTATGCTAGCCCAGAGCTACAAAATGATAAAGAAGTCGTTCTTGCTGCCGTTAGGCAATTCGGCTGGGCGCTTCAGTATGCTAGTCCCGAGCTTCGAAATAGCAGAAAAGTTGTTTTTGCTGCTGTTAGGCAATTCGGTTGGGCGCTTCAGTATGCTAACCAAGAATTTCGGCATGATAAAAAAATTATTCTTGCTGCTGTGCAGCAAAACGGCTGGGCCCTTCAGTATGCTAGCCAAAAGCTTCAAAACGATAGAGAAGTTGTAGTTGCTGCAGTTCAGTGTAATGGCCGGGCCCTTCAACATGCTAGCCTGGGGCTCCGAAATAATAGAGAAGTTGTAATTATTGCTGTTCAGCAAGACGGTCTGGCGCTTGAGTATGCTAGCCAAAAGCTTCAGAACGATAGGAAAGTCGTTCTTGAGGCTGTTAAGCAAGATGGCTGGGCGCTTCAGTATGCTAGTGAGAAATTGCAGAAAGATGAAGAGCTTCTAGAGCTATCTAGCAAGTAAATGATTTAATCGCATCTTTGCCAAAGGGTGGAATGCTCAAGAAGTGCTGTTATTAATTTGAAACGAGATAGGACTTTGTTTTTCTAAAGATGTTACTTTGCTTCTTGCAAGTATCTAGATCAAACAGGCGCCCTTTTAGCTGAGCTCCTAACTCTTTTTTGACAGCTTTCCCCATTAAAATCGTTTAAAATAGGTCTACCATAAATTTTTCCCTCATGCTTCAAGGGGAGGGGCATCACAAGAGCCTGTATGTTAACATTGCTAATCTTATTTTTAGCTACGTATCAAATGTACAAGAGTTTCAACATGGCTTGTCTGGGGAAACATGTCGTAAGGCTGGATAAGGGAGATTCTATAACCTTGAACACAGATAAGAGAAAGATCTCTAGCAAGAGTAGAAGGCATACAGGAAACATAAATAATTTCTTGTGGGCAACGTCGTAAAATTTCTACTCCGACGGCGGGTGTGATTCCCTGGCGAGGAGGATTAAGAATAATGATATCGGCGTGCTGGTCGTGCAGTTCTTTTTGTAGGACTTTTTCCACATCTCCTTCAATAAATTGAGGGGTCGTCAATCTGTTAAGGCAGGCATTTTCTTTGGCCATAGCGATCGCCAGAGGATTGTATTCTATTCCAATGACTCGATGGCCTTGTTGGCTTAAAAGTAAAGAGGAGATACCAATGCCACAATAAAGATCAAGAATGGTAGCTTGCTTCTTCTTAGAAAACAAATCAATGATTTGCTGATAGATCTTTAAGCTTTGCTCTGCATGATTTTGTATGAAGACTTCAGGGGAGCAAAGAAATTTTAAGTGTCCGACCGCGAGAAAGTTGGTGGGATCACCCCACACCCATTTTTTTGATCCTCCCTTTACTATGACTCCTTTCCAGCGGGGAAATTGTTTTAAAAATTCTTCGATAATCTCTGCTTCTATCTTATTAAGCTTCTCAAAATTTAAACTTAAAATTAATTGGTTTACTTCCGTTTTAAAAAGAGTTGCTCTTCCTTCAGTAGCTTGTTGAGAAGATATCTTCCCTAGCAAGGTCTGCACTTCGGCAAGAGCCACATTATCTTCGGCAAGGAATAAAGGGCAATGCTGAATGGGTAGCAGAGTTTGGTTATCAATAGCTATATAGCCTGCCCTAAAAAACCCTTGATGGGGAATAATTTTGAGGGTGATATGACGTCTATACATCCAGTTCATCTGAGCAGCAACCACAGGTAAAACCGTAAGCTTTGAAAATTTTCCAATGCGTATTAAAGCATTTTCAATAATCTGGCGTTTGTTTTCTAACTGAGCTTCATAAGTTAGATGTTGCAATTGACATCCACCGCACTCGCCATAGTAACGGCAAAGGGGTTTTACTCGTTGCAAGCTTGGTTTAAGCACAGCTAGTAATTTTCCTGTCGCAAAGTTTTTTTTACGCTTTACAATATGATAACGAATCGTGTCGCCGGGAGTAGTAAAAGGGATAAAAACAACCAATTTGTCTTCACGAACGATTCCCTGCCCCTCAGAGTTAAGAGCAATCACCTTGCCAACGAGAATCTCAGACATATGGCTTGTTTTCATCAATAATTTGGAAATCGCGGATCAGCAGTTGAATACTGGGGCCTTGAAAATTATTAATCTGGGGAGTAAAAGCTATACGTAGCTTTAAATTCTTTTTGCGCAGGAGAGGACTTTGTGCAGCTTGTCCAAAAGCAATTCCCTCTAACATACGATCATCTTGCTCTAGATAGAGCTTCAAATGTGTTTTACCTACCACTTTGGGAGGCCAAGCTTGCTTGGCGATGGTATAAAGGATAGGCTGAGGGTTTTCATTGCCATAAGGCTCAAGTAGGCGAATGGATTCCATAAAATCAAAAGTAAGCTCATGAAAGTTAACTTCTGCATCCAACATCAGTTTGGCCATTACATCATGATCACGTAGTTTCTCATCGGCTGCCTTGATAAAACGTCTTTTAAACTCTTCGATATGTTGTTCTTTAATTGTTAAGCCTGCCGCAAAATCATGTCCTCCAAAATTGACAAGAATATCTGAACAATCTTTTAATACATTAAGAAGAGGGAATTCGTGAATAGAGCGCAAAGAACCTTTACCGACCCCATGGTCAATGGCAATCATGACAGTTGGGCGATTGTATTGCTTTGAAATACGTGTAGATAGGATAGCGATTACTCCTGGATGCCATTTATCAGAATGTAAAACAATAGCTTTATTTTTGAAAATTTCAGGATGTATGGCTACCGTATTTTCAATGTCTAAGGACATGGTACGTTCAATTTTTTGGCGTTCCATATTGTTAAGATCGAGTTCTACAGCAAGTTTCTCAGCTGCAATAACGTTACGTGCCAAAAGCATCTGAACGCCTTTCTGGGGGTCAGCAATACGTCCTAAGCTGTTTAAGCGAGGAGCTAGCTTGGAGGCTATCATAAAAGTGGAAAGTTCATTCAGATCTGCATCGGATATAGAAATGAGTTTAGCTAGGCCAATGCGTTTATTCTTCTTAAGCTGACGTAAACCATAACTTACAAGAATGCGATTTTCGCCAAGCAGAGAGCCCATATCAGACACCGTTCCCAGAGCAACCAGGTCCAGATAACGTTTAAGATCAATTTTTTTAGGGGAGATAAGCCCCTCGGCTACCATTTGGAGAGTGACTGCATGCGCTAGCTTAAAAGCCACACCTACACCTGTTAGGTCTCGATTAGGATAGGAGCTATTGAGTAACTTAGGATTAAGGGTAGCCACGCAATGGGGTATTTTATCGGTAGGCTCATGGTGGTCAGTGATGATTACATCGACATTCCTTTCCACAACCTTGGCAATCTCTGTAGCTGCTGTAATTCCACAGTCTACGGTAATCAATAGTTTACATTCATTTTTCAGCGCATATTCTAAGGCTTCTACTATCAAGCTTTGGCGGTTAGTGCCCCGATTAGAGACATAGAAGAATACATTAGCGCCCACAAACTGTAGAAATTCAGTCAGCAAAGCTGTGCCTGTCATCCCATCCACATCATTATCCCCATAAATAAGGATATTTTCTTTATTTTTAATGGCTTGGCTAATGCGATCCACAGCTTGTTGCATTTCTGGCATCAAAAAAGGATCGTATAGATCAGGGAGTTTAGAATAAAGATAGTCATGAATTTGCTCTAACGTGGTAAAGCCTCTAGCAATGAGGATTTGAGCGGTGACAGGATGTATCTTAAATTCTTTAGTAATAAGTTCTTTCCACTCGTTGTCGATTTTCGGATAAATCCAAACAGGTGCTTCTTGATGGTGGAAAATGGAATGCATTCAGTTATGGTCCTGGTGATGATAATCTTCATTCTAGCTTTATAAAAAGCTCTTGTCAAGAAATCTATACGAGCAGTGTATGACTAAGCAGAAAAGAGAAAGGTTGAGCATTTTTTATCGATTCTCTATGCAGCAGGGATAGCTTCATTTTAACCTAAGAAGTTTGAGTTTATTGGCCTCATATTCAAAAGGTTGCCGCTTTCATCTTTTGCCCTTTTCTTAATAATTACTAAAGAGGTTGTTTTTGCATAAAAAATTATGAAAGAAAGGGAAAAAGCTCTTAGCTAATCGATGGGTAAATTTAAAAACTAAGAGTTTTTTTAACTTTCACACTCAAGGAGTTATTAAAAACCATAATTCCGAACTCTTTTGCAAATATCCATGGACGTCTATGAAGTTATCGGCGGTAGGCTTATTTACTTGAAGGAATTTTGCTATAAAAAAGAAGGTCATATACTGGACCCTTAGAAGCTTAAACAACTCCAAAAAGATCCCTTTAGCCAAGTGATTTTAGGGAGTTGTTTAAGCAATAAAAGGCTCTTAAAAGAGCCTTCTTTCTAAGAAGATAGTCTTCTGGTAGGATGCATTTCCTCTTCTAATTTTTTTATTTCACGGTTGTGAATATAAAGCATTACTGGGGATGCGATAAATAGTGAAGAGAGTGTACCAACTATGACACCAATCGTCATAACTAGTGAGAAAGCAAAGATAGAATGGCCTCCTAGCAATACTAATGATAGCAAGACTAGTAGAGTAGTACCCGAGGTCATGAGCGTACGGCTCAAAGTAATGTTTAAAGCATGATTGACAATATCCTTAAACTTCATTTTACGCATAAGCCTCATATCTTCGCGAATTCTATCAAATACAATGATTGTATCATTTAAAGAGTAACCAATAATTGTCATAATGGCTCCTACAACCTGCAAATCAATCTGGACGGCAAAGCCCATTGCTTGAAAGATTGCCAAAATACCTAGAGTAATAATCACATCATGGGTTAGCCCTACTACAGCTCCTAGGGCAAATTTAAATTCAAAGCGGAAGGTAATGTATAGCAAAATACTTGCTAAAGCAATGGTTAAACCGATGACCGCATTGTTACGCATGGCCTCGGAAAACTGACCACTAATGACTGTCCAATGAGTATGCAACTGGTCCAATTGTGAAGAAGCTACATTTAATCCTGCATCTGTTAAAGTATTAACCAGCCAAACAATTCGAGGATTTTTTTGGTATTCATGAGCAAACTTGTCTTCCACGAAGGTTTCCGGCAATTGATAAAAAGGATGGCCTTTTTGTTCCATGCTTGTGGCTAATTGGATACGTAATTGATTAGGCTTACTTAAGGTGCGCAACTGGAAATCATTAGCAGTGGCTCCATGGGTGAGTAAAGCTTCTGCTGCCAACTGACGATAGTTTACTTCCTCCGGCTTTTCTTCAAGTTCAACATTTAATGAATAACCGCCCGTAAAGTCCATACCCAACATTGTTTTATATTGCACAGAGAAAAAATAGCCTCCTATTGCTATCATAGCTAAAGAGATTATTATAGCTTTTCTAGCATGCTTTAAGAAATCAAAGTGAGTATTGCCGATTAGCTGGGACATAGACAAGGATTTATGCTTAGGATTTTGTACCCACCCAGCAAAAAAGTAACGCGTCATGAACAGGGCCGTGAACATAGAGGAGATAATCCCAATGATTAAAGTTACAGCAAAACCTTTGACGGGTCCAGAATCAAATTGAATAAGAATGAGGGCAGCAATGATAGTGGTGATATTAGAATCAACAATAGCACTAAAAGCTTTACGATAGCCGGCTTGAATAGCTGAAGCTAAACGTCCGGATTGCTTAAACTCTTCACGAATTCTTTCAAAAACTAGCACATTCGCATCGACTGCCATACCAATGGTGAGGACAATACCCGCCAGTCCTGGCAATGTTAAGGGCTGGCCGATATTTTGCATCCCTCCCCAAAGGATGAGGATGTTAAAAAGAACAGCTGTAGAAGCGACTACTCCAGCGAAGTGATAATAGCCAATCATAGCGATAACCACCAAAGTAAGTGCTACAACAGAGGCTACTACTCCTCGAGTGCGTTCTTCTTGACCTAGTTCAGGGCTTACATTTTCTTCTGAAAGAATTTTTGGTGTAAAGCTTAATGATCCAGCTTTTAAGTCGGCAGCTAGTTGATTAACTTCACGTTGGGTGAAGCGACCAGTAATCTGCGCAGAATCTTTTAGAGCGGCACGAAGGCTGGGCGAGCTTATGATCGTCCCATTTAAAACCACTGCCATACGCCACCCTTTGCCTCGAGAATAACTTTCTTTGGGAGTGCCGACAATTTTATCTTCGGCAAATTGTGAGGTCCAGGTATAAAAGTCATCGCGTGGGCTGCCTATGCGTGAACCATCATATGAGCTTTTTACACTGAAGGAAAGTGTATTTCCTTCAGAAGAATCATAGCCCACTTGAATGTTTGTTAGGCTAGAACCTTCTAATGCATAATGGTGGAAAACTATTAGCAAGGGATGGGCTTGGTTATTCCATTCTGAGAAATCCTTACCACGTAAAATGGCTACTGAAGAAAGCGTATCGTTGTAAGTATTGCTTACTTCCTTATGCTTAGGATCAGCTAGGCGCAAGCCGCTCTCATAAAGCAGAGTGGCATATTCTGAACGTGGGCCTGTCAGCTCACCTGTAGCCAAGTCACCTCCTAAGTGATGCCAGGCAATTTCATTCACACTATCAATGTCTGTACGATTAGTAACTACCGCTTCATTCCATACATTTTGTAAAAACTGGTTGACAGCCTCTTTTAAAGCAGGATTGTTAGGAGTAAATTTCTCGTTGACTACATGAAAATACATGGCAGAAGCTTTAACAAGATCCGTAGCTGACATGTTCTGCGAGCCAGGAAAGTCTAAAACAATGTTATTGCCTTCTAGATGAATGGTACGTTCTGAGACCCCCATTTTGTTAATACGTGTATATAATTCATTAACAGCTTGCTTTAAATCTTCAGGATTGGTGACTTCTCGCCCATTTTGGTCTCTGAGGCCTATGCGCACTGTTTTACCCCCAGAAAGATCTAAGCCAAGCTTAAGAATCTTGCGATCATCACCGCGGAAAAATTTTGCGATGCTAAGCTTGAAATTTTGCCAGTAGGGGTTTTTGGTAGGGGCAGGAACTAGATAATGGTTAGTAATATCCAAGTCTACCTGAGCAGAGCGATATTCTTCTTCCCATTTAAGTAAGTCTTCTTGCTGATGATCTTCGATAGCGTTTATAGCTAGCATGCGCTGCTCGACATCTGTAAAGTCTAGCAAAGCGTGACGCTTGCTGCCTTTAGCATAGAAATCTTCGCGTGTAGCTTTAAGCAAGGTATCATAGTAATCATTAAGCTCAAAAATATAATCTTTGCTAAATTCGGCAGGCAATCCGAAGGTGGCCCCTGAATAGCCTACGAAACCATTTGCTTGCAAGGTATAATGCAGCTGCTCGATATCATGAAGAAACTCTTGTTTTTCAGGAGAATCGGGCATTTGGCGATATTTTTGCATGATGCTATCCATTCCTCTAGCAATCACATAGATAGAGCCATTGTTAAAACCTGGTAAGGTAGGGCTCTGCTGTGCAGAAGGTGCGTATACGAGTAAGCCTAGCTTTTGCTCTTCAGGCTTTGATTTTGTATACGAAGCATAGTCTCTCAGAGGATAGGCTTCACGGGTTAGCTCAGTATGTTTTGGTAGCCATATTTCTTCTAACTGATTCAGCAGTTGCTGGATTTGTTTTTTAGCAACGGCTGTTAAATTTAACGCTAAAAAACTGCGAGGATTGGTTAATTGGGAAAGATTAACACCAAAAGTCTCTTCCCAAGGTATTAAATTTTCATCCGTTAAACGGCCTGCACGTGCTATATCGTTGATTATTAAATTGTTTATTTTATCTCTCTGGACATCAGCTTCTTCATCTTTGCTAGGAGCTTGGCGGATGGCTTGAATATCTGGATAAAGTTGAAGAAAGATTTTCTCATTTGACCAATCAATAACCAGCCCTTGGACAAAAGGATTACTTCCATCTAGAGAGACTATTTGTAACTTATCATTAGCTTTAGAGGCTTTTTGGCTAGTTTGGATTAAATCTTTAACTTTTTCTGGCGTTAAAGCTTGTTGGCTAACTTTAAAATCAGCTGCCCGCTGATGAAGGATAGAAATGGCTTGGCTTAAAGTATGGCGTTGTCCTTCTAAAAGAGTTAAAGCTTGTCGTTGGCTAGAATCAACTGTTTGCTTGCTCTCTTCAGCTTTTTTTATTTCTTGAGTCAAGGTTTCTTTCTTAGCTCCTAAGCCTGCCTTCAGAGCTTCTGCGCGAGATAAAAATTTGCTAACTAGATTATCCTTAGAGGGAGCACCCATCTGTGTAAAGCTAGCAAAATAACGTTTAGCCATTGCCTGATTAGCTTGTAAGGCTTTATTTGCTTCTACAATTTCAGTGGCAAGATTGAGCACAAGATCATCGTAAGAGCTAGTAGGATTATCTTTAATTGCTTGCAAAAGAGTGGCTGGTTTGCTTGTGCTGCCAAAAGCTAGAGCTAACTGGGCCACGCGGTCTTCAACTAATTGACGATAAAAGTCAGTAATTTGTCCCTCGGCATTTTGTTTGTAAGCATACTGAAAAAATTCTTGTAAATCTTGAGGATTAAAATGAATGTTTACTTTTCGAGAAACGATGACTTGTGTGTTTTGCTCATCTACCTGAGGATACAGCTCGAGTTGAGCAGGCACAAACGGGATTAATGCTCCAGCTCTAGGTAAAAAACGCCTGAAAAGAGAAGCATCTTGCGCATTACTAAAATTTACTTCGACATATTGAGGATTGTTTTTTTGTAGCTCGATAGATCGAGGCTTTACACCTAGTAGCTTAGCAAACGAATGCAGCCAATCAGTAGCATCCTGCTCAAGTTCATTCGTCCTATTGGCGATAGCAACAGCAATTTTTTGGGCACGAGTTGCGTCGATAGGGGATTTAAGAGGTTTAGTATAGTAAAAAATTGTTGGCAAAATGTTGAATAGCGTCAAAAAGATGACCGCTAATATCAGATATAATTGCCAGCGCTTTTGTTTTTCCATGACAATTCGTTTCCTTATTTAAAGCTTTCATTTGATAGAAAAGGGTAAGCAGATAGGATAACAAAGAAAAGGTCATTCTGTCTATAAAATTGAAAGAGAACTCCAAGTTGTCGCTTAACCCAACTTTAATCGATGCGGTTACCCTTGAAGTCTAAAAAGGCTTGATCAGTGGTTATATAAGTAAACTCTAATCAATAAATCTATTGTTATTATCTATCTTATCTAGTGCTAGCTGTGTCTATAGAATGCATGGCCTAAGAAAAGTGGCTAGATAAACAAATGATAGATATTGATTTCTTTTAAATCTTCCATAAATAAGAAAGCCACCTGCTTGAACAGAGGTTCAAGCAGGTGGCTTGCATTAAGGCCAAGCTTTAAATTAACCCGATATTTTTGCAGTTCCCTCTGTTTCTACCAGAGTAGACCCTTCAGAAGTATCAGTTTTTTCATGAGTTAAAGCTATAAATTGGCGGTTTAGCGATCTTACTGCCGCTAACCAAATAAGGATAAAGAAGGTCATAATGATAGCTACATAAGGAGTGATGGCGGCTAGCGATCCTAAGGCAACAAGCAGACCTTGTTGAATAAAAGAACCTCCAGATTTACCAAGACGCGCACCAACCACATCAATAGCAGCCTTGCCTTTGACCTTAGATTCTTGGTCAAGAGGAATGTAAGCCATCTCCTTGGTAGGATCAAATAAAGAGTATTTCGTCGATTTACTCATAATATTTTGTATCATGCCAAAGATTACTGCTAGCATGAGTGGAGTAGTGCCAAAGTAGCTAATGAAGCCGGCAAGGTGGTCCTTAAATATAACAAAAGAAAAGAAACCGATCCCTGTTATTAATAAAACAATAGGTGTTGCCATAGCGGCAAAGCCCCAGCCTTTTTTGCGGGTAATCCAACCGCCTAAGAACATCATTATAATTGTCACCAATCCTGTGATGGTAGAAAACATGCCCATAAAAGCATTGTAATCATTAGGATTTTTGTATTGTAGCTTAAGTTGTCCTTTCCAAGTTACTTCAACTAAATTAATGCAAATACCATAAGAAATGACAAGCAAAGCAATGCAGAGGATGTACTTGGATTTAGCTAGGAAAGCAAAACTTTCTAAAATACCCATTTTAGGTTTAGATTTTTTTCCTTTCTTTTCTTCTTCTGGGTTGTAGAAGCGTGGATCTGTCAAAACGTTTCTATTCATCCAATAGTAAATGCCAAGCACCGATACACCAGCTAAAACAACAAAAGTCATTAGATAGTTAAGAGAAACTTGCCATGGATCTACACCAGCGGGAATGCGGCTCTGGATGTTAGAAAAATAGACAATCGTAGGGCCAGAAACAAGCAAAGCAACGTTTGCTCCAAGGCCAAGTAGAGTATAAAAACGCTTCGCTTCAGTTACACGCATGATATCATTGGCAAAGCCCCAAAACATCAAAGATAACACGGCGCTTCCCCATAGTTCTGCTAAGATATAAAACAGAGAAAATGTCCAATCTCTATAGCAAGCGACTAAGCCGCTTAAACCTGCAGGTAGGATTGACCGCAAATAATCTGCTGAGGTCGTGGGATGAAGAATCTCTCTATTGGGATAGAGAACAAAAGCAAAAAGAGCGAAAAAGACCAAGAATGGTGCAAGGACCGTATAAAAAAGGGCCTCTTTGCTAAGAATATTGCTTAGCTTAGCATACAAGAGCATGAAAATAATTGCACCAGGAACCACACCCCATACTTTTAAGAAAGGGAGGGTTTCAGCTCCAGAAGCTGTTACAATTAGCGTATCTTTTGTATCACGCAGGATAGTATAGTTAAAAGAAATAAAGAAAAACATCAAGAACATAGGTAAAAGCTTTTTAAGCTCATAGTTATGGACGGGCCAAAAAAATGACCGCGCCTTACTAAATTCTTGTCCAGCATTTTGTGCCATATATCAAAACCTCTGATTGTAAAATAAGCGTTATATGTGCTTAATTAGCATCCACTTGTAACACTTAAGAATTTAATAAAAAACACTTTTGTTTATAATGAGAATGCACAATGTAAAACATTTTTAATTAATAGGCAAGAGTAAAGAAGGGAAAGGATAAGGGGTTGGAAAGAGGGCGATGATCCACAACTTACTTCCATTTTGTTAAAATAACCTACATCAACGTGGCTCCACAAAGTAGGTTAAAGCAAAAAAGCTTTTGCTAAACCTTAAATAATACGCTTTAAAAAAACTTAGTCTGCATACCCAACCCTCTAAAAGATATCTCTCTGCTTAACGAGAGAGATATTATAAATTAGGGAGCTGCATAAGAAGTAGCTCAAAAGCGTATAATAGGCTATGGGTTGGCTTTTTTGTTAGGTTTATAATTTACGCTGAAATTCTGCAATCCGTAGGATTTAAAAAGCATTTAGACAAAATGGGTTTATCTATCTAATAATATGGCCTTGTTAACCTTTGATAGGTTGAAGAATTGTTTGAAAACAGGGTTGAGTCTATCTTTCACTATATAGCAATCTTTTGAACTTTTGTTAGGAGTAAATGTAAAGCTCTTAGAAGCGGAAAGGAGCTTTGCTAAGGTGTTTAAAAGAAAATCTAGAAAAGAGACAAAATATGTTTAATTTTGTGATTGAGCACGGCTAGGTTTAAAAGCTAAAAATATAAAAGAGAAGATAAGTGGATGAAAAGCCTTCGAAGCATAAGTAATCATGTACATTTCGAAGGCCTAATGATTTAGCTATATTGAGGGGCCAAGGAGTTGGCAGAGGCAGCAAGATTATTGTTTAAGCTGATGGCTTCAACATAAGATGTCCAAAGGTCTTGTTCAACTTTACCGTGCCTGATTGATGCAATGAGCTCTCTCTTAATAGAACGTAAGTCTTTTTTTGGGGTTAGTTTACGAATCATTTCTTTATCACCTGCTAAGCGGGCCATGTTTAACATGCGTTCAATGTCCTGTTTGGAAAATAGAATCTGGTCTCTACGCTTGCGTGAGCCTCTAGCAGCTCGTTGCTTGGGTGTTACAGGAGAGGGTTTGTCAACATTGATAATGTATTTTAAAATCATATCAGTGAGCTGTTCAGGATCTTCTGTTTTCATTTTACGCATGGTAAAATGATGGATGTAGCCACCTGTTGAAGAAGGAATGTAGCGACAAATATCATTTTCCTTCTTGGCACCTAACTTCTTAACAGCCGTTTGAATAAGACTTTCCAATTGTTTTGAATCGGATTTTGAGTTTGTACTCATTGATATACCTACTTAATTTTTATTTTTCGTTAGAGTTATAAATAACGCTGGTTTTTATTGCGTTCCGAAACCTTGATTTTTCCTAAACTTTGTTTATAGGGGAGCGGGAAGAGGAAAAGTTTTGATTTCTTTATTTACTAATGAAAATTATAGATTTATATGAATTTTGTGCAACCTAAAATTTATTCATAAACATATAATTTCTGCCTCATTACTACCCGTACAAATAATAGTAGAGTAAGAATATGTTTTTTTAAAAGTTTGAAGGTAATCTGTTCATTTAGTACTATATGCTTTTAAAGAATGGCTAGCGACTTCCTTTGTCTGTAAAACCTTATATGCTAGGTGCATCATGCCACTACCTATGTTTCCAGCTACTTCTAAGGCTTCAGCAAATTTTGTGCATGCTATTATTGGTATTGCTGCTGGGAAAGGCGGAGTTGGAAAATCATGCGTCACAGTTAACCTTGCAAGAGCTTTAAAGGATTTAGGCTTTAAGGTGGGAATACTGGATGCTGATATTTACGGTCCTTCCATCCGTCGCATGTTACCCGAAGATAAAATGCCTGAGCAATGCAATGAACGTATTCTACCAGCTATATGCCAGGGAGTTAAGGTTATATCCATGGCTTATTTTAGGCGCGAAGATGAAGCTGCAGCCATTCGTGCTCCCATAGCTAACACTATTGTTCAACAATTCATTAAAAATGTAGATTGGGGAGAAATAGATTTTTTATTAATTGATTTTCCACCGGGAACGGGTGACATTCAACTAACCTTGAGCCAAAATGCTCAATTGAATGCTGCCATCTTGGTGACAACTCCCCAAGAAGTTGCATTAATGGATGTAAGAAAAGCCATGGACCTGTTTTATCAAATGAAAATTCCTATCATAGGTGTTATAGAAAACATGAGTTATTATCAGATCTCCCCAAATTTAAAACGTGTTTATCCTTTGGGTCAAGGGGGAGGGGGGCGTTTAGCTAAAGAAGCAGGCTTTTCTCTTCTAGGCCAAATCCCGATAAGCTCTGAAATTTCCCATAGTGGCGATAAGGGGAACTCACTTTTTGAGGAAAAGACCCCAGACGCCCAAGCGATTAGTAAGATTTTTATAAATTTAGCAAAGAAAGTAATGGAACAATTAGTAGAAATAAAAAAGCGTGAAACTGCGGAAGTGGAAAAGTTTTTTCAAAAAGATCCAGCTACCTTTACTTTGCAATGGAGCGATGGCTTAATGGCAGACTTCTATTTGTCTGATTTGCAACGTCGTTGTCCTTGTGCTGGATGTATAGAAAAAAGCGTAGAAAACAAAGTAGGGGATAAAAAAACTAATCGCGACGAGCTGCGGGTCTCTACGATTGAAAGGGTAGGGCATTATGCTTTACGCATTTATTTTACGTCTGGTTGCAATCAAGGCATCTATACCTTTAGTTTTTTGCGTCAAATGGCTCAGGAGCAAAATTCATGAAATCGTGGCTACAAATGGGTATATGGATGAGCGTGTTTCTGATGGTAGCTTGTACCTCTGAGGACCAACATCGTCGTATAGAAAGAGAGGGCTTTGGTCTAAAGAATGGTAAAATTAAAGCTTTGTCGACCATTGCCATGATTGGCGATATCGTGCAACAAGTAGGGGGAGAACATGTCGATAATTTAACCCTAATGAGAGGAGATTTAGATCCACATACTTATCAGCTTGTGAAAGGGGATGATGAAAAGTTAGCTTATGCGGATGTGGTGTTTTACAATGGATTAGGTTTAGAGCATGGACCCAGCTTACAAAGATTCTTAGAGAGTAATAAAAAGGCAGTGGGTTTAGGAAATAAGATAATTAAAGATTACCCTTCTTTAGTTATTTATAGTCAAGGGCAGATTGATCCTCATATCTGGATGGACATGGCTATATGGGCAAAAATCATTCCCTATATTGTTGAAGTATTAAGCATTAATGATCCCATGCACGCTGATGTATTTCATACTAATGGTGAAAAACTTATGCAGGATTTACTTCAGAGTGATCAAGAGATTAAATACGAGCTAGGGTTAATTCCTTCTGAGAGGCGTTACTTAGTAACCAGTCATGATGCATTTAACTATTTTGCCAGAGCTTATCTAGCTACACAAGAAGAGAGAATAAATGGGAAATGGGTTCAAAGGGTTGCGTCCCCAGAAGGTTTAGCACCTGAGAGTCAATTGAGTACCAGCCATATCCAAGAGATTATAGATTATCTTTCTAAACATAGAATACAGGTTATTTTTCCAGAATCTAATGTTAGCAAGGATTCTCTGCGTAAAATCATTTCAGCAGGTAAGGAAAAAGGATTAAACATCACTATTGCTCCTTGTTGTCTCTATGCTGATGCTATGGGTGCTGCTGGTTCTAGCGGGGAAACTTATCAGAAAATGATTCAACATGATGCCGATTGGATTAAAAAATGCTTAAAGGTTGATGGATGAAAAAAGCGCAGACACAACCTTCCGTACTAGAAGCTCATCAGCTTACCGTTAACTATGACAAAACACCTGTACTATGGGATATTAATTTAAAAGTGCCTCCAGGTTTGCTTGTAGGTATTCTAGGTCCTAACGGCGCTGGCAAAAGTACTCTTATAAAATCTGCTCTAGGGCTAGTAAAACCTATTTCAGGAAAAATTGAATTTTTTGGTTTGCCTTTAAAAGAAGCCCGTAAAAGGATTGCTTATATTCCCCAGCGTCAAAGTGTAGATTGGGATTTTCCCATTACAGTGCGCGATTTGGTTTTAATGGGATGTTATGGAAGGCTAGGCTTATTGAGATGGCCGCGTAAAGCAGATCGAATGGCTGCCAATCGCTATCTAGAAATGGTTGGAATGGGAGCTTATGCCGATCGGCAAATTAGCCAGCTATCAGGTGGGCAGCAACAACGGGTATTCATTGCTCGTGCTATGTTGCAAGAAGCAGATTTATATTTTATGGATGAACCTTTTGCTGGTATAGATATAGCCACAGAAAAAATTATTATGAAAATTCTAATTCAACTGAAAGCTCAAGGAAAAAGTGTTTTTATTGTCCATCATGATTTAAACAATGTTGAAAATTACTTTGATTGGGCCATATTACTTAATATGCGTTTAGTCGCATGTGGTCCTGTGGAAAAAATATTCAAAGCTGATAATTTACAAGCTACCTATGGCAAAAGCTTTTCTTTATTTGATGAAGCAGTGAAATTATCCCAAGATAAAATCAAGGGAGCTGCTTCATAAACATATGTTATTTGCTAACTCACCTTACTATTATTTTACCGACGCTGTTCTTAGAGCTCCTACAATTGGTTCGATGCTGATGTGTTTAGGAGCTTCTCTAGTAGGTGTATTAGTTTTTTTACGTAAAGAGTCTTTACTAGGAGAGAGTCTTTCACATGCAGCCTACCCAGGTGTGATGATAGGTGTTATTTTGGCAGGAATACTTCACCTAGGTGAAGATCAAGAGATGGTGGTGGCCAGCCTGATTATGGTAGCCGCTGGACTGACAGCTTTAGGAGGCCTGTGGGCTATTCGCTGGTTAGAAAACTCTCTAAAGGTCCCTAGCGATTCAGCATTGTGTTTTATTTTAGCGGCTTTTTTTGGGATAGGCCTAACGTTGGCTAGCCAAGTTCAATTTTCTTTTTCCACTCTTTATCGACAGGCGCAAGTCTATCTTTACGGCCAAGCTGCTACCATGACAGATATCCATATATTCGTTTATGGGACTTTGGCATTATTGATTACTTTAACCCTTATCTTTCTTTATAAAGAGATACAAACTATTTTATTTAATAAAGATTATGCCAAAAGTCTAGGAATAAATGTCTCAGGAATCGATGCTATTATTTTTGTCTTGATCGTTTTAGCCGTGGTAATTGGCATTCGTTCAGTAGGTGTAGTATTAATGTCTGCTATGTTGATTAGCCCTGCAGCGGCAGCTCGGCAATACACGAACAGGCTTTCAATAATGTTTGTTTGGGCAGCCTGTTTTGGGTTGATTAGTGGGTATTTGGGCAATTATCTTTCCATAGAAATTTCTAACTATTTAGCTTCTCTTTATCCTTCAGCTCGGCTAGCGCTTCCTACAGGTCCCATGGTTGTTTTAGTCTCCTCTTGTATTTGCTTGCTTTCCCTTCTATTAGCTCCTGAGCGAGGTGTGCTTTTACGGGTACTACGCATAGCCAAATTCCGCCACCGCTGCATGTGTGAAAATCTTCTTAAAGCTATTTGGCGTATTCAAGGGCCCCATCCTGTATCTTTTGAGCAAATTGCTAAGCATCAAAGTGCTTCCAAGCTATATTTGCGTTTTGCTCTCTGGCGGCTTGTACGCAATGGCTGGATGGTAAAAGCTGGCAAGAAAGCTTATCAGCTAACCAAAGAAGGAAATGTTTGGGCGGCTAAAATTGTTCGCTTGCATCGCCTTTGGGAGGTTTATCTGGTAGACTATCTAGGAATAGGGGCAGAAAAAGTACACTTGAATGCTGAAGAGATGGAGCATGTTATCACTCCTGAGTTGGAAGATAAATTAATCATATTATTAAATGATCCCAAGCAAGACCCGCATCATCAACTTATTCCTGCCCAAATTAACTTATGAATAGTATAAACTCTACCTATTTCAATCCCTATACCAATCAAAACTTTTTTGGCTTTTTTCTGCAGCTGTTCGTGCGTCTATACAGTTTTATTGTTGGTAAAATTTCTTTAAGTGAAATGGTTTCGGATGAAATTCAAATGGTTGTGTTAATAGGCGTGGCCATTTCAGCAGCTTTAGTAGGAACTTTTCTGGTTTTGCGTAAAATGACAATGCTAGCCAATTCTTTATCTCATACAATCTTATTAGGGATTGTGATTACTTTTGTATTGACGCAAAACAGTTTATTAGAAAATGAGGCTTATTATTCTCCTATTGATATTAAAATCATGCTTTTGGCTTCATTGGCTGTAGGCTTATTGACTGCTTTATTAACTGACTGCCTGACTAAAATTGCCCGCCTACAAGAAGACGCCAGCATGGGCATTGTATTTACCAGCTTATTCGCCTTAGGAATCGTGTTAGTTACCTTGTTGACACGTAATGCCCATGTAGGTATAGAAGTCGTAATGGGAAATGTAGATGCTTTGCAAAAGGAAGATTGTAAATTTGTATGGGTTATTGTGTTTTTAAATGTTCTTTCAATCATTTTGTTTATTAAAGAATTTAAGATTACTACCTTTGATCCCTATCTATCCAAAGCTTTAGGAATATCGACGGTGTTCTTTAATTATTTACTCATGGTTCAGGTGGCAGCTACTACGATGGGAGCTTTTAGAGCGGTGGGGGTTTTAATGGTATTGGCTTTTATTACGGGGCCTGTATTAACAGCTAGGCTTATAACTCACAATCTTAAAATGTTGTTATTTTTAGCTGCTGCTTTAGGTAGTCTAGCCTCAGTTATAGGTGTCGCCCTGGCACGCCATATTTTAACTGTCTACCACATACCTCTTTCTACATCAGGTTTAGTGGTTTGCACTATTACTACCTTGTTTGGCTTTACTTTGATTGTTAAAACAATACAAGTAAAGCGGCTTAAGTTAAGAGATTTAGTCCTTCCTGTTTTTTAAGACTTTATCAAATTTATAAAGATTTTTTCTCTAAAAATCTGCTCCTATAAGGCTTAATAGTTTTTTCTTTCTTGTTAAAACTTTTCCAATAAAGAACATGGCAGCGCGCCAAATTATTAAGCCCATGCACAAGAGTACCTGGTGGACCTTCATAATCCGTATCACGTTGTGTGTAGGAGCGTCTAGAGGCAACATCTTGCAGGTTATCAATAGGGAGCATACATGGAGCTATGGTTTCAAAATAATAAGGTTTTCGCTGTTCCCAATTAAGAGATAACTGTAAATTTCCTAGAATTTCTCGCCCTTCATATAAGTAGTTCGAATTAAAAAGGGATAAAATAAGGGTTCCTAAAGATGCAATAGAAATAGTCAAAGCATAAAGAGGAGTTCTACAAATATCTAAGCAGTTTTTTAAAATGATTTTTATTATCTTTGGTTGTTTTTGGTGAAGAGAAGGCGAAAGGTTTAATGGATGGTGTTTAGCCCTTACCTTTAGTGCTTCCCAGTTCTTTTTTTCAAGAGTGTAATACTTGTAAATAGATAACGGAAAAAAAAGATGAAAAATAGTTTTGGTTATATAAAAAATTGGGCTGAAGAGAGTGAGTGCCCCAAATTTCCAAGCTAAAAGTGATTTTTCATCATCCCCATAAATATTCATATTTTTGGTATGAATAACCGCGGCATAACAATGCTGGATTCTGGCTGTAGAATCGTGAGGACAGACTTGGTTCCATTTTATAACGATTCGTCTCCATTTGCCTGCCCCTCTCTCTGCTACCATCATATTATTAAGGCTTAAAGCTTGGCTATTTAAAAAAGGGTCTTTGTCCGTACATTTATTCATTATTTTCAAAGTAAAGATTAGATATAAATATTGATTGTTAAGGTAACAATCAAGGCTTATTTTAAGTAAGGTTTTTATTTTTTCAAAGAGTTTTCATCTATAAGGAAGAGCACTTTGTGCTTCTATTTTTAAAATACTCTACTAACTCTTAAGTCGCTCATAAACATTTTTAGTAAGGCTCCACGCAATCTTTATTTGTAAAGAAGGGAAGAGGGGAAAGGCTAAAAATTTAAAGATTAGCAGGTGTTTCCTGTTAAGTTTTAAAAGTATTGCTTACTAAGGATCTAATGCAAGCGGGAAAATTTATCTGCATGCTTGCTAGAAAAGGCTTTAGAAGCTCCCCTTTTTGAGGACTCTTCATAAGCTAACCCTAGTGTAAATCATCAAAGAAACTAGTAAAAAGATAGTAAGTTAAATGGAATGGGAATCTTTTTAGGACCGTTGTCTCTAGTATCACTAACTTCTCCATGGAAAGAATAGGTAGCAGCCAGCCAGTCAATGAGCCTTATTCAAATCATTTTCTTGAGGTGGCGACAAGCCTAGATAGCATGAGCCTAGCTCACTAATTGATCCATCCAAAAACCTATTAAGTAAATGGTAAGAAATGCTTGCCCATATTTTACTTTTCTTTCCCCTTTAGCTATGAGACGCCGAAATTTTCTTTACAGCCAAGATATTGCTCGTTCAACTTGCTATCTCACTCTTTTTAAAGTAAAGCTAGCCTTCTTTAGCCATTTTCCCAGGCTTTTTCCGCCTATAAATTTACGGAAAAAATTTTCGTATTAATAATCTATCCCTTAAGTACTCAGCATCATCTCTTTTATCTGCTTCAACTAGAGGAAAAAGCTCTAATCCATGTTTTATCTTATCTTTGCGATGCTGAATTTGATTAATTAAAGGTTCCACCATTTGGCGTTTATCTCCATTGGCAGCCCTGTTCTTAAAAGCTACAGGTCAGCCCTTTCCTTCTACTAATCAATAAGTGGTCGCTCCTTTTCCTTTATATCCTTAAATCAATCTCTCGCCCCCTCCCTTCCGCGCTGAAAAAAGCCGTCAGCTGCTAGAAGTTGCCAATCTAACTTTCCGGCAAGGTCGGCTGTATCAAGCAAGGTTTGTAGGATTCTATTTAACGTGCCATCTTCTTGCCATCTACCTAACCATCGAAGAGTGGCAGATCTTGATTCTCAGTTCGGGCTTTTAGGAAGATCACAATCACGCGAGCCGGTAGCCACAATCCAAAGTAAGCTGTTACAAATCTTTCTCCAGGGAGTATGAGGCTTTCCCTTTAAATTTTTTGGAGGGCTCTGTGGCAAAAACTGTTTTAAAATTATCCATTGAATATCTGTAAATCCTTCAAATCGTCCTAGCATAAGTCTTTTCCTTTCTAAAAAAGAAGACCTTACATCACAAGTTTAAATTTTTCAATATTATCGGGATAGGTTCATGTAAAACTTTTACACTTGATAATCTAAATAAATTACTTCCTTATTTTCTTGTAAATTTGTTTTCTTTTAGATATATTTCTAGATTATTAGCTAATAAAAGCATAAATAAAACTTATTACAAAAGGCGGTATAATGAATCCTATTTCTTCCATCAACTTAGAACAATTACCTAATGAGATACTAGCCCCTATTTTAGAAGCTTGTGTTAACCCTTCCTTATCTAGCGTTTGTACAAGATGGCGACATTTGCTGGTTACGGAAATCATGCCTTCCCTTTATAAGCAAATAGGTAAGATGCATGCTCCTCATACAGATGTTAATAAGCAGGCTTTTATTTTAGATAGGATTTATAAGCTAGAAGAAAAGCTTTCAGAGACAGAAAAAGTCTATGCAATCTTCAGCCAAATCTTTACTCAAGTTACCTCTCTTTCTCCTTTAGAATTTAAGTGGAAAACCGAGGAAAAAAGATATTTTACCCTCACTAATTACTGCTCTTATCTTGTAGATATCAACCGCCTCTTAATGTGGAAAGAACTTGGCGGAGGGGGAGAATATTTAGAAAGAGAAGAAATTAAAGCTTTATCTTTAAAAGAAAAAGGCAAGCTTTTTAAGGAATGGGTTGAAAATTATAGCAAAGATATTACGGAATTGCATTTAGAAAAAATTGGCTTAACCTTATTACCTGCAGAGATAGGACAGCTATCAAATCTCGAGGTGCTTAGTCTAAAAAATAACGAGCTTACAACTCTTCCCGCCGAGATAGGGCAGCTAGTACAGCTGAAAAGCCTTTTCTTAGAAAACAACCCACTCACCTCTCTTCCGGTAGAAATCGGGCAGCTATCTCAGCTGCAATGGCTTTTCTTAGCAGACAGCCAGCTTACAACACTTCCTGCCGAGATAGGGCAGCTGTCTCAGCTGCAATTCTTTTTCCTACATAACAATCGGCTCATCACTCTTCCTGCCGAGATAGGGCAGCTATTGCAGCTGCAAGGGCTTAGCTTAGAAAATAACCAGCTTACCACTCTTCCTACAGAAATAGGGCAGCTATCTCAGCTGCAAAGACTTGGTTTAAGCAATAATGAACTTACCACTCTTCCGGCAGAAATAGGACAGCTATCTCAGCTACAAAATCTTGATTTAAGCAATAACAACCTTGCCACTGTTCCTGCCGAAATAGGACAGCTACGGCAGCTACAAGAGCTTTATTTAAAAAATAATCCGCTTACCACTCTTCCGGCAGAAATAGAGCATCTGCTAAACGAGTTAAATCTAGAGCTAAATAAAAGTCGGTGGGGAAATTTTCCTCAAGAAATAATGCAACATTTAAAGCTATAACTTACATTCCTGAGTAGAAAAAATAATTAGGAATTCTGAAGGCTAATTGAGTAAGATGTTATCTTTAAAGGCTTACATTAAATGACTAAAAGTTATGTAAATAGATATGCAAAACGTCGATCATTTAAGGTTGGTAGCTTAGAATGTGTGAGGAGATAGGGTTAGTTGACCTTATTGATTAAGCAGTAGGCAACCAGGCGAAGAACAAGCATCTAACATATGTTCAAGCTGTTAAATGCATGATCTTAAATGGATTAAGGTTTATAAGTCGGACGCTTTACATGTATTCTGAATACCTTGAAGGCAAACTCATCGATCATTTGCTAGGTACGCCAGTTATACCAAAGCAAATTGATGATAATGTTTTAGGCAGAACACTGGATAAGTTATTTGAAATGGCCGTGGCTGAGCTTTTTACTAAGATAGCCCTGCATACAATCAAAGTGCTGGGTATCCAAGTAAAAAGCTTACATTTAGATGAGACAAGTTTTCATGTAGATGGAAATTTATGAGAGCCTATTAGAACAAGGAGAAGCGTGCATTCGTCTATTACAAGGCTACGGCAGAGACCACAAGCCTGATTTAAATCAAGCCGTCTTGCAGCTTATCACCTCCCATGAAGGCAATATCCCTTTGCAAGCGGCCGATAGCAATAGCAGCGATAAAACCGCCTTTACGCGAGTTGTTGTTAAAGCATCTTAAAAGCTTTCGGCAAGCCGTAGAGAATCGTTATATAGTAGGATAGTAGGAGACAGTGCTCTTTATACGCCAGCTACCTTACAAGCCTTTAAAAGAGAACAAAGCTTATTTGTGACTCGTGTTCCCATGCAGATCAAAGAGGTCAAAGAACTCATATTTGAAGTACCTTACGACAAGACGGTAGAGATAGCAGAAGGCTATCGAGCTTTTGAGAGCACTTCTTGCTTTGCAGGCGTTGAACAAAGATGGGTAGTCATCTTTTAGCCAAGCGGCCTATCAAAGAGAATGCTGCACTTTAGCCAAGCATTACCTGAAGGGCAGGGAAAAAGAAGCCAAAGCCTTTATTAGGTTCATGCAGCAAGAATTTTCATGTCTAAATGATGCTAAGTGCCAATTAGATAAGCTTGTAAAAAAGCTTAAATATATACAGATTATCGAACCTCAAGTTATAGCAACTCAAAAGAATACCACATCTGGTCGACCAAAAGCTGAGCAAAAACCTTCTATATCTAGCTATCGCCTACAACGGAAGTTCCATTTTTTTATAAGGTTAAAGTGATTAATTATTTTATTATTAAAGCTTTATGGCTTTTTTATAAAAATTTGTAGTCACCAATATATTACTTAAACTTGATTTTAGAATTTAC
>NZ_JSDQ01000039.1:0-5118 GCF_000813665.1 Neochlamydia sp. EPS4
ACTTGGCAATAGCCGAGAAGGTCAGCTCGCGTTGTGGCAAGTGGTAGCACGCGTATTGGAGCAAGGCTCAAGACTTTCTGCCGTCAGGCTGGCAGAAACATATGCCATTGCTCCTGTAATTGACTTGCAAAAGGGCTTTAATGAAGAAGATCTTTATAAGAATCTTTTGTGGTTATGCCAAAGCCAAGCCTCTATCGAAGATCGATTGTTTACTAAAAGTTTTTGCAAGAAACCTCCTCACTTATTTTTGTATGATGTCACTAGCTCGTATTTAGAAGGCGAGAAAAACGAGCTTGCCGATTGGGGTTATAACCGAGACAAAAAGAAAGGTAAGAAGCAAATTGTGATAGGCTTGCCAAGTTCAGCCGATGGCACACCCGTATCAACCGAAGTGTTTAAAGGCAATACCCAAGATACTTCTACCTTTTATGCTCAGATCAAAAAAGCTAAAGAACGCTTTAAATGCGAGAAAGTCACTTTTGTAGGCGATAGAGGGATGATTAAAAGCGGGCAGATCGAAAATTTACAAGCGCGGGGTTTTCATTATATTACCGCTGTGACAAAGGCTCAAATAGAGACCTTAATGAAAAGAGGTGTGATCGAATATACGCTATTTGATAAAAACTTGGCTGAAGTCAAAGAAGGGGGGATAAGATATATTCTTAAACGTAATCCTGTACGCACCCAGGAAATTGCCCATTCTCGTACCAGCAAGCTAGCTAGCATAGAAAAATTGGTCGCTATGCAAAATGCCTATCTACATGCACATCCCAAAGCACAGGTAGAAGTAGCGCTGAAAAAAATTAAAGCTAAAATCGAGCGTTTAGCGCTTAAGACTTGCGTGACAGTTAGCGCACAAGATAGAAGCTTATCTATATGCCTCAATCAAGAAATACTAGCTGAGGATGCTAAGCTAGATGGTTGCTATGTGATTAAAACCGATCTTGCTTGCGACGAAGTGAGCATGCAAGAAGTACATGATCGTTATAAAGATTTAGCTAGGGTAGAATCAGCTTTTAGAACAGTAAAAAGCGATCTTGAGATACGGCCAGTCTATGTACGTTCAGAAGAAAGTACAAGAGGCCATGTTTTAATTGTAATGTTAGCCTACATGATTATCAGAGAGCTTGATAAAGCCTGGAAGGACCTTTATTTAACAGTAGAAGAGGGTTTACGCAGCTTATCTACTTTAACGCTAATAGAATGGACAGTAAATGATGGCTTAAGTTTTCAGCAAATCCCCGAACCACGCCACCAAAACAGACAAATGCTTGAAGCCTTAAAAGTAGAGTTACCAAAAGTTTTACCAAAGAATCATGCGCATGTAGTCACTAGGAAGAAGCGCCGATAATTCACTTAAATTGTTAATAATCAATAACTTGATTGCTATCGATCGTTTCTAAAAAAGTGGAACTTCCGCTACAAGGCACAGTAGCTTGCTCTTTGCTTAACAAGTTAGCCGATGCCCTCCTGGTGATAAGGATACGAGTTCATTTGACTTGCTTTTTAATTTTTTTATATTGTCTTTAATAAATAAAATGCTGAAAAGCCATCACTACCCAAGGAAACAAAATGCATCCTATCTCTTCGGCCTCTATTGAAAGCTTGCCCAATGAATTGCTACTCCCTATCTTAGAGGCTTGCGCAGTTCCTTCCTTATTTAGCGTCTGTAAAAGATGGCATCATCTGCTGGCTTCTGAAGTGATGCCTTCTCTTTATAAACAAATAGGTAAAGTGCATGTTCCTCAAGGAAATGTTAAGGAGCAGGCTCTTATTGTAGATAGGATTTATAAGCTAGAAGAAAAGCTTTCTGAAGCAGCAAAGGTAAATGCAATCTTTAGGCAAATCTTTACTTTAGCCAAGTCTCTTTCTCCTTTAGAATCTAAAGAGAAAACAGAAGAAAAAAGAGGCTTAAGGCTGGCTAATTACGCTTCTTATCTCTTAAATATTAATCGTCTTTTGCTTTGGAAAAAGATTCCTGGTAGGAAAAAATACTTAAGCCGAGAAGAAATTAAGCACTTGCCTCTAGTAGAATTTAAAGAGAAAACAGAAGAAAAAAGAGGCTTAAGGCTGGCTAATTACGCTTTTTATCTCTTAAATATTAATCGCCTTTTGCTTTGGAAAAAACTTCCTGGTGGGGAAGAATACTTGAGCCGAGAAGAAATCAAGCACTTACCTCTAAAGAAAAAAGGAGAGCTTCTTAGAGATTGGATTGAAGAAAATTGTAAAGACTTAACTTTGCTAAATTTATCTAAAGCAGGCTTGATTTATTTACCCACAGAAATATGCCAGCTATCTCAACTGCAAGAGCTTTACTTAGTAGAAAACTGGCTCACCAGCCTTCCTGCAGAAATCGGAAAGCTGTCTCAGCTGCAAAAGCTTCGCTTAAATCAAAACCAGCTCACCGCTCTGCCAGCAGAAATCGGGCAATTGTCTCAGCTAGAATGGCTTAACTTAAATCAAAACCAGCTCACCAGCCTGCCTGCAGAAATCTGGCAACTGTCTCAGCTGCAATCGCTTTACTTAGACCAAAACCAGCTCACCAGCCTGCCTGGAGAAATCTGGCAACTGTCTCAGCTGCAATCGCTTTGCTTAAATCAAAACCAGCTCACCAGCCTGCCTGGAGAAATCTGGCAACTGTCTCAGCTGCAATCGCTTTCTTTAACTCAAAACCACCTCACCGTTCTACCTGCAGAAATCTGGCAACTGTCTCAGCTGAAATGGCTTAACCTAGATCAAAACCAGCTCACCAACCTACCTGCAGAAATCGGGCAATTATCTCAACTGCAAAAGCTTTACTTAAATCAAAATCAGCTCACCAGTCTACCTGCAGAAATCGGGCAACTGTCTCAGCTGAAATGGCTTGACTTAAGCCAAAACCAGCTCACCGCTCTGCCTGGAGAAATCGGGCAACTGCCTCAGCTACAAATCCTTGCCTTAAATCAAAACCAGCTCACCGCTCTACCTACAGAAATCGGGCAACTGTTTCAGCTGAAATGGCTTGACTTAGATCAAAACCAGCTCATCCGCCTGCCCACAGAAATTGGGCAGCTGTCTGAACTGCAAGGGCTTTACTTAGATCAAAATCAGCTCACCAGTCTACCTTCAGAAATTGGGCAATTATCTCGACTGCAAAAGCTTTACTTAGATCAAAATCAGCTCACCAGCCTTCCTGTAGAAATAGGACAACTGTTTCAGCTTACCGAGCTCGAATTAGCAGAAAATCCTTTGAAAGATATTGCAGAGAAAATAAAGCAGCGTTTTCGATTGTAGAATGGCCGTAAGTGCTTTTTAAGTTGGAGTGAGCTAAAATGAAATAAAAACTTTTAGCCATCTTATCTTTAAAGATGCAATTCGCTTTTCTTCCCGCAACTAGACAAGCTTAAACTAACCTACACATTATAACGACAAGAAGTTTTTCTCTTTTTCTGCAGAGTGTTTTATGGCTGGGAGAACAACCTTTCTTGACAGGAAGAAGCTAGGCGTATTGTATTCCATCAGGCGGTAGAAGAATTAAAACATTGCGCCAAAAAGAGCCATTTTTCTCAAATAAGGCAAAGAATCAATCTCATTCTTTTAGCCACACCAAAATTGCCGCATCACTTAATCCCCAAAACCTGTTGCTGCTCTTAAATGCTTGGAAGGCCCCGCCCTTTCCTTAAATCTCTCTATGAGTTGTTTTTCATTGATAAGGATACGAATTGATTTGACTTGCTTTTTTAATTTATTTACATTGCCTTTAATAAATAAAATGCTGAAAAGTCATCACTACCCAAGGAAATAAAATGCATCCTATCTCTTCGGCATCTATTGAAAGCTTGCCCAATGAATTGCTACTCCCTATCTTAGAGGCTTGCGCAGTTCCTTCCTTATTTAGCGTCTGTAAAAGATGGCATCATCTGCTAGCTTCTGAAGTGATGCCTTCTCTTTATAAGCAAATAGGTAAAGTGCATGTTCCTCAAGGAAATGTTAAGGAGCAGGCTCTTATTGTAGATAGGATTTATAAGCTAGAAAAAAAGCTTACTGAAGTAGCAAAGGTAAATGCAATCTTTAGGCAAATCTTTACTTTAGCCAAGTCTCTTTCTCCTTTAGAATCTAAAGAGAAAGAGAAAACAAAAGAAAAAAGAGGCTTAAGGCTGGCTAATTACGCTTCTTATCTCTTAAATATTAATCGTCTTTTACTTTGGAAAAAGCTTCCTGGTAGGGAAAAATACTTAAGCCGAGAAGAAATTAAGCACTTGCCTCTAGTAGAATTTAAAGAGAAAACAGAAGAAAAAAGAGGCTTAACGCTGGCTAATTACGCTTCTTATCTCTTAAATATTAATCGCCTTTTGCTTTGGAAAAAACTTCCTGGTGGGGAAGAATACTTGAGCCGAGAAGAAATTAAGCACTTGCCTCTAAAGAAAAAAGGAGAGCTTCTTAGAGATTGGATTGAAGAAAATTGTAAAGACTTAACTTTGCTAAATTTATCTAAAGCAGGCTTGACTTATTTACCCCCAGAAATATTCCAGTTATCTCAGCTGCACGGGCTTTACTTAAATCAAAATCAGCTCACCAGCCTTCCTGCAGAAATCGGCCAGCTGTCTCAGCTGCAAAGGCTTGATTTAAGCCAAAATCAGCTCACCAGTCTGCTTGGAGAAATCGGGCAACTGCCTCGGCTGCAAAAGCTTTACTTAAATGAAAACCAGCTCACCAATCTGCCTGTGGAAATCGGGCAACTGCCTCAGCTGCAAGAGCTTAACTTAAGCCAAAACCAGCTCACCAGCCTTCCTGCAGAAATCGGGCAGCTGTCTCAGCTGCAAAGGCTTGAACTAGATCAAAATCAGCTCACCAGCCTTCCTGCAGAAATCGGGCAGCTGTCTCGGCTGAAATGGCTTGGCCTAGATCAAAACCAGCTTACCAGCCTTCCTGTAGGAATAGGACAACTGTTTCAGCTGGAATGCCTTTACTTAAGTCAAAACCAGCTCACCAGCCTTCCTGCAGAAATCGGGCAGCTGTCTCAGCTGCAAAAGCTTGGCTTATATCAAAACCAGCTCACCAGCCTTCCTGCAGAAATCGGGCAGCTGTCTCAGCTGCAATTGCTTTGCTTAGATCAAAACCAGCTCACCAGTCTGCCCG